>JAYTHQ010000304.1:0-3238 GCA_043732445.1 Bdellovibrionales bacterium
GCTCTAAACAGGGTTCAATACAACAATCGTTCCACACGAATCGGAGGCGAACTGGCCCTCGAATTTCTCTTATGGCTGTCGAAAGGCTAACGCGCGCGCCCTCAATTGGTAGGCTGCGTCTATAAAACGCGCACGGCCTTTTTCGGATCAATCGACTTGAGCGCTTTTAGATGAGCGACCGATTCTTCTAGTTTCGACTCATCGGCAAGTTTCAAAACAATATAAGGACGCCCATTCTCATCGAGCGCCGAGTAAAACTGGTTCCTGTCCATATTTTTGATCTCACCGAGATGAGCCAGCAAAAAAGGAACCTTTGCGGCGAACTTCGCGAAAGCATCAATCTGATCGTTCGTAATCACGACAACGAGAGTTGAGTCCGTCTTTTTAGCATCGTCGAGAGTTTCGGGATCAAGAAGCGGCGTTCCGCCCGAATATCCGGAGATATTAAAATTCGACCTGAAGACCCTCTTTAACTCTGCGGACCTGATCGTGTTGCCTTCTGAAATGATGATAACTTTATTGAAAATTGCGTGGAACTCAAAAGGTGCATCTGGGAAACGCGCTGCAAAATAATCTATCGATCTCGTGATGAAGGCTTGATCGATGGCTCTGCCGCTGTCGAGATAATCTTTCGTCATTGGATAAATGACTCGTGCAAATCCTTCGATGTACTCGTTGTTATACCAGGATTTATCGAGGCGGCCCGTCACCCGTTCGTAAGCCCAGCCATTTCCGATCGAAGTCGCTAACGCCTCGTTGATGTAGTTATACGCTTGAACTTTGTAACGTGAAGGACTCGACATAAAATAACGATCAAGCTCGGTCATGACTTCATCAGCCTGCGCGGCATAAACTGAGTGGCAGAGTTCGTGAAAAATCACCGCGAAGCTGCCGTCGAGATCGTCATCAACGCCGATGGAGACGCCGTGCTCTTCCATGCTGCCGTGAGAGCTCGACGACGTTCCGTTGATGAAGCTTTTCTCTTTGATAAATGGAACCGGGTAAAGTCCTATTGAAAATGGAACTTGAGCAGGCCACTGCGCTCTATAAAATTTGACGGCGCTTGAGAACATCTGGTCAAGATCGGCTCGCTTGGCAAGAGCCTCTAGCTTTTTCTGATGTGCCTTCAATGAGCTCAAGGACTTTTTCCAAACCAATCGGTCGTAAACAGGTTCGATTTGCGCCAGTGCCTCGAAGAGCTCTGCTTGATCGCTCGAAGTTAAAAGACCCAGACTTCGATTTTGAAAATCACCGAGATCCTTGGCGAAGAGACTTTGCGAAACCAAAATTTCGCCGATACTGCTACCGCGTGGCCGCGAAGCGACAGGCGTAGCAAACTGAATACCGATGCCTAGCGACCTGTTTAACTTCTGAATTGCCGCAATAGCTTTTTGAACCTGGGGAGTGTTTTCTTTGCTGGTTTCAAACAGCATCTTTATTCCGGCCGCATGGTGGGGCTCACCTGCGATCGTCATTGCGAAATCAAAGAGACCATGAACGCGACTGACTTTATATTCGACCTTCAGAGAGGGCGTGCGTTTGGAGGCGAGCTCGGCGCCGGCGTGAATTTGAACAATCAGAATTCCGGCGAGCAAAAAAATGAACGCGATAGGCTTCATCTGCAAAGCTTAGCAAGAGACTGTCAAAATTTAAACAAGTCGCTGTCGCCTGCCTCAGAATCTCCAAAGCTAGACTTAGAATCTCGTTAGCAATTCGGTCATTGAGGGAGTTGCTTTAAAAATTACTTTCCGCGGTTGAGCTCAATTGAGGATTGCAAGCGAATGAACGCCGACGGCAGCGAGGGGTCTGACGATGTCAGATAAATGGAACTAAAACTAATTTGATTTGCGTTGATGATCTGGACGCCGAGCTCAAGAGTCGTAACGACTTTCGTCGATAGCGTTGATTCGCTGATTTCGATCGTTAACTTTTCGCCGTCAAAACTTTCGTTGGTGACGACGACCTTGCGTGGCCCGCCTTCGGACGCAACGTAAGTATCGACGATCGTCTTTGAACTGTGACGAGCCAAAATCTCAGAAGGCACTGCAAACTCAAGCGGCTTCGTACCTTCGGTTGACCCTGGCCCCGAAATTCGCACGAATTGTGTTTGTGGCCTGAGTTCCAGGTTTACGGCACGATCGTTAAAATTGATGATGCGCTGGCGTTGAGCCGACTCGGACAAAACATCGACGTTAAAAAAAACAGCGCTTGATTCGAGCACCGCGCGCCCCGAAGCCGATTGAACGACAACGTCTGTCGGCGTCGGCACGAACAAACTCCCACAGACCGAACCCGATGCAAACGAGCTCAGCGACAGGTTCGTGGTTACGAAAAATAATGCGACAGAAGCAAACGACTTCATGGGGACCGCCATCACGTGTGGATCGACCGAATTTCAGACTTTGTGAGTTCAAAGCCAGAAAACAGCAAGCCCCACGCCACGCTGAGTACCGCAACCAGCGCCGTTGGCGCCCAAATACCCTGAAACCAATTCCCAGAGGCCTATTTTGGTCACCAGGCGCCCTCTACAGCGTTGAGTGCTGAACGACGCGGGTCATTTCATCGAGAATTGAGAAGAACCAAAGCACGATCAAAAAGAAGAACGCGCTGAAAATAATGATCCGGTTCATTTTGTCGTCGTACTTCAAATGCATGAAGATCGATGCGACCAAAAACGCTTTCACCGTCGCGATTGCGAAGGCGACAATCGAGTTAAAGGTTCCGAAGTCAAAGCGCGAAGCTAAAACCGTGATGAACGTTAAAAAAATTAACGTCGCGAATACTTTCAGGTAAGTCGCGAGCGGAACGATGTGGTGCGAGCCCGCGCCGTGATCTGAACCTTCACCAGACTTTTCGTGGGTACCGCGATTTTGAGACGGAACAGAATGTGATGCTGCCATGAGCGTCTCCTCAGGATACCAAGTAAAGAAGTGGGAAAAGATAGATCCAGACTAAGTCGATCAAGTGCCAAAATAAGCCGACGCCTTCTACGAAGGTGTAATGATCGGGGCTGAAATCGCCGCGTTTTAAGCGAACCATTGTCCAGACGATCGCCGACATACCGATCAAAACGTGAATTCCGTGAAGACCCGTCATCATGAAGTAGAACGAAAAGTACAAAGCGAGATTGGCCGGAATTTCTTCAGGCGTTAAGCCCACGTGATGCGCAACCTCTTCGAGATTCGCGTGGTACCACGAGCCCGGCAAGACTCCGAGTTCAATTTTGTGCGAGTACTCG
>JAYTHQ010000305.1:0-3235 GCA_043732445.1 Bdellovibrionales bacterium
CCGAAGTGTCTCATCGCCTCATAGGCGATTGGCAACCGACTGGCGATTGGTATCAGCGGCTAGTTTCGAACGACGAATCCGAACGCCACTTCTCAACTCCTTATCCATTTTTCTTGGCGTCACCGCTAGAAAAAGACGTGACAGAAATGGGCGAGCCATCCGATTGGCAAGCCGAATGGAAGTGGGACGGTATCCGCTCGCAAATCATTCGCCGTAACGGCGAAACATTTATCTGGTCGCGCGGTGAGGAACTCGTGACCGAGAGATATCCGGAACTCACTCAAGCTGCGCTGACTCTCCCTGAAGGAACGGTCATCGACGGCGAAATTCTCGCCATGCGCGGCGACGAGGTTTTGCCGTTCGGCATTTTGCAAAAGCGCATTGGCCGCAAAACGCTCGGCAAAGCGATTCTCGCCGAAGCCCCAACGGGATTGATGGCCTACGACCTTCTCGAACTTGGCGGGCGCGACTTACGCGCAGAACCCGTCAGCGAGCGCCGCCGCTTGCTCGAAGACTTATTGCATGGGCGCGCGGCCGCCTTTCATCTCTCGCCTTCAATTGAATTCTCGAGCTGGGCGAACCTGACAGAACTTCGAAAGGAATCACGAAGTCGCTCCGTCGAAGGACTGATGCTAAAGCGAAAATCATCGCCTTATCAGGCTGGCCGCCGCCGCGGTGATTGGTGGAAATGGAAAATCGATCCGCTCACGATCGACGCGGTTTTGATTTACGCGCAGGCCGGTAGCGGGCGGCGCGCGAATCTTTTTACTGATTACACGTTCGCGGTGTGGGACGGCGACAAGCTCACTCCGATCGCAAAGGCCTACTCGGGCTTAAGTGATGACGAGATCGCTAAACTCGATCACTGGATTCGCCGAAATACCGCCGAAAAATTCGGGCCTGTGCGGTCGGTCACACCGTTTCATGTTTTCGAACTCGCATTTGAAGGCATCAACGCGTCGCCTCGACATAAATCGGGCATCGCGGTGCGCTTCCCCCGCATATCAAGATGGCGGCACGATAAAAAAGCCGAAGACGCCGATAAGATCGAGACTCTTCGCGCGATGATCGGCTCACTCGCGAATTCCAAAATGCAATCCGGCGAAGAACAACTGACCCTTTCGGGGGCGCCAGCTTGAAAGCGCAAACTTTATCTCCTAAAAGCACAATCTCCGCGGAGATACGTAGGCTTAAAAAACGTAAGGAGAAAGACGGCGCTGCCGACTCATCGAAGATCTCGATGCCGGCACGAAAGCTAACGGCAAAGCCAGTCTTCGAACCGCAGACTGAAGAGGACGCGCTCATTAAAGCCTACGCATGGTTCGAAACAAAGGGCTGGTCGCCGTTCGAATTTCAGCAGCAAGCATGGCGCGCGCGTCTGTCAGGGCAAAGCGGCCTCTTGCACGTGCCGACCGGGGCCGGCAAAACATACGCGGCCTTTATTGGCGCGCTCGTTCACGCGATGACCCAGCCGCGAAAGCCAGGCGTGAGAATTTTGTACATCACCCCGCTAAAAGCCGTCTCGCGTGATGTTTGCCTTGCGCTTGAGGCTGCAACTCGCGCTATCGCGCCCGCGTTTCGGGTTGAAGACCGAACAGGCGATACCGCGCAGAGCGTTCGCGCCAAACAGCGGGCACAAGCCCCCGAAATTTTAGTCACGACACCTGAATCACTTTCCGTCCTGTTAAGTCATGCCGATCACGAAAATGTTTTCGGTGCGCTCGAAACTGTGATTCTCGACGAGTGGCACGAACTCCTCGGCAACAAACGTGGAAGTCTGCTCGAATTGGCGATGACTCGCCTGAAGGCCATCAGACCGCAACTCTCGACCTGGGCCCTGACCGCAACCATTGCAAATTTAACCGAAGCGGCGCGCGCCGCCGCTGGCAGCGATGCAACCGTGATCACCGCAAACATTCATCGCCCGGTGATCATAGATTCGCTCTTACCAGAGAAGATCGACTCTTTTCCGTGGGCGGGCCACTTAGGGCTCCGGATGCTGCAACCGCTTTTAACTTGGCTCGATCCAACCATGCCAACGCTGATCTTTACCAACACGCGGTCGCAAGCCGAACGCTGGTACAACGAAATTCTGATCAAGCGCCCCGCGTGGGCCGACACGCTAGCGCTTCACCACGGCTCGATCGACCGTGCAGAGCGCGAGCGCGTCGAGCAGGGAGTTAAAAGCGGAAGTGTAACTCTCGTTGTTTGCACGTCCTCGCTTGATCTCGGCGTTGACTTTGGGCCAGTCGAAAGAGTCGTGCAGATCGGCTCGCCAAAAGGGATTGCACGATTACTTCAGCGCGCGGGCCGCTCGGCGCACCGGCCGGGCGCTGCCGCAAAGGTTTTGTTTGTTCCGACTCACGCGCTTGAGCTCATTGAAATCGCGAGTGTTCGGCGAGCGATTTCTCAATCGATCGTCGAAGCCAGGCGCCCGATCGACGAACCCCTCGATGTCTTAGTTCAACATCTGGTGACCAGAGCTCTTGGCGGCGGTTTCACGCGCGCGCAGATCGCTGGCGAAGTGCGGTCGGCCGACGCGTTTCGAAGTTTGACTGATGCCGACCTTGAGTGGGCTTTGATGTTTATCACTCAAGGTGGCGCCTCGCTTCAGGCTTATTCGAATTTTCGGCGAGTTGTGGTTGAAGACGGAGTTTACAAAGTCGTCGACAGCCGCATCGCGCGCGTTCACCGCATGAGCATTGGCACAATTCAGAGCGACCCTACCGTGAGATTGAAATTTCAACGTGGCCGCGAAATCGGCTCGGTCGAAGAATCGTTTGTCGCAAAACTCAAACCCGGCGATAAATTTTCATTCGGCGGCCGCATCTTGCAATTTAGACGTCTCGAAAATCTCAATGCGATCGTGAAACTCGCTTCAGGCTCCGCAACCGTCTCAACCTCGTGGGCCGGCGGTCGACTGCCGTACTCAGCTCCACTTTCAAAAGCGGTCAAGGCCACACTGTCGCGCTACGCCGACGGCCAAGAAGACCGTGATCCCGAAGGGTGCGCGATCGAACCCATTCTTCGAGCTCAGCGAAGGCTCTCGAATCTTCCGCACGAAGGCGAAGTGTTAGTTGAACTGGCGCGCACGCGTGACGGCGATCATCTTTTTCTTTTTCCGTTTGAAGGGCGCGACCTTCACGAGGCTCTCGGGGCGGTGCTGGCGCTGAGACTCGCGCGCCGAACGAAGGCAACGTTCTCGATTACGACAAATGACTACGGTCTTGAACTT
>JAYTHQ010000306.1:0-3232 GCA_043732445.1 Bdellovibrionales bacterium
CGGCCTTCTGCACAGATTTTTGCAGACTTTTCCACATCACTATCGGCAAACACGACGTAGGCGTCGCTGCCGCCAAGTTCGAGCACGGTTTTCTTTAAATTTTTGCCAGTCGCTTTGGCGATTTCTCGGCCGGCGCGCGCACTCCCCGTTAACGTGACGGCGGCGCATCTGCGGTCGGCGATCAGCTTCTCGGCTTGGTCATGATCAATGCGGACATTGAAAAGGAGCCCCGTCGAAACCTGGTCAAAGATATCTGAAATCAGCTCTGCTGTTCCGGCAACGAGATCGGCGTGCTTGAGCAAAACCGGATTGCCGATGCCGACGGCTGGCGCGGCAAAGCGGGTGACTTGCCAGAGCGGAAAATTCCAGGGCATAACCGCCAGGATTGGACCGATCGAATCCTTAACGATGCGAGATTGCACGTAACCCGACTTCACCTCCTCGGGCGCCAGAAGGGATTCAAGATTCTCTGCAAAAAAATCAAATGTCGTCGCGCACTTCTCGACTTCGGCCAGAGAGTCTTTGATCGCTTTACCCATTTCGAGCGTCATGCTTTTCGCAAGATCGCTTTTTCTCGATCGAAATGCCGCAGCAATCGAAGCGAGGTCCCTCGCCCGGTCACTCACGGATTTTGTTTTTGTAATCAAGTAGCTCTGGTATGCCTTTGTCAAAATCGACTCAATCGTCACTTCACTGATGTGTTCATAGGACTTCAGTGCTTTACCAGTCGCGGGATTTATCGTGTCGAACTTTGCCATTTCTCACTTCCTTACTTAGCGATTTTTTTAGCGACCATGCGGTGAATGGCAAACATCATCAGGAGGGAACAGAGCGAAGTTCCCATCATAACGTAGCCAAGGGTATCGAAATGTAATGGTATAAATGAAAACCATGACGAGACCGATGCACGTACCGCCAAAGAAAGTTCGATAGGCGCCAAAGTTATCGCTGATTTTTCCGACTAAAGGTCCGATAGACAAGAGGGCGGTCGTCGCGAAAGCTAGAGCGTAGCGTGGTTTAGTCAGTGTCTTAAAAAGATGAACAACCGGATTCTCTTTTTTCTGGAGTTTTAAGTGGGCGTCAGCGGGTTTTAGGCGAAGCGCGATCACCACGCCCACAGCGGCGCCGATCGAGACGATCATTAGAAATGGCGAATGCCAACCCCACCGATTGGAGAGAAAAAGTCCGATGGGTAAACCAAGAATCTGGCTGGCGGCAAACGAGCTCTGCAAAATTCCCATGACTCGACCGCGGACTTCGATCTCAAAAAGACCAACCATAATCGCAAAAATAATTGCGCCGATCACGCCACCAAATAGGCCCGCCGCACCAGCCGCAAAAGCATAAGCATAAGCAGAAACTGCCACGCCGAATTGCGAAGGCGAGGGAGCGGTTTGTGTCTGTTCCATATGACCCTTCGTGGGTAGCAGCTCCAAGAACTTGAAGCTGGTACCCTTTTTTTACCAGACTCGGCCAGGGTTTAATTGCGGAAAGTCTTTTTGATGCCAGTAAGGATAAATCGGGGTGACCTGACTTGCCTGATCGAGCGTGGCTATCTGCGACGGCGTTAAAGACCACCCGATGGCACCGAGATTTTCACGGAGCTGGACTTCGTTACGAGCTCCGATAATGACATTGGCGACCGTGGGTCTTTGCAAAAGCCAATTTAGCGCGACCTGCGACATCGTTTTGCCGGTTTCTTTCACGATGACGTCGAGCGCGTCGACAACCCGGTAAAGAGCTTCTCCGGGCGTTACAACGCCAAATGCGATTTGCGCTAAACGTGTCGAGGCCGGTACCGCTTGGCCGCGGCGAAATTTGCCAGTTAGCGCGCCAGCCGCCAGCGGACTCCAGACCACGGAGCCCACTTTTTCTTCGATCGCGAGCGGCATCAACTCCCATTCAAATTCGCGCGCAGCGAGCGAATAGTAAACTTGATGGGCCACGTAACGATTCCAACCATATTTTTCTGAGGTACTTAGGGACTTCATCAAGTGCCAGCCTGAGAAATTTGAGCAGCCGAGGTAGCGGACTTTGCCGCTTGTCACAAGGTCGTCGAGAGCGCGCAACGTTTCATCGATCGGTGTCGTCGAGTCAAAACCATGCATGTAATAGAGATCGATGTAATCTGTACCGAGTCGTCGCAAACTCTCTTCGCAAGCTTTGATCACGTGATGGCGAGATGAGCCGAAATCATTGACACCCGTGCCGGTTGGGAATGTCGACTTTGTCGCGATGAGGGTGTCAGGTCGGCGGCCTCTAATCGCACCGCCCAGAATCTCTTCGGCTAATCCGGCCGAATAGCCGTTGGCCGTATCAAAGAAGTTGAGGCCCGCCTCTAAACAGATATCAATAAGTCGCTTGGCTCCTGCGGCATCGGTATTGCCCCAGGCTTTAAAAAAGTCACCGCTTCCGCCGAAGGTGGCTGTTCCAAAACTTAAAGCAGGGACCCTTAGGCCGGATCCTAAAAGCTGGCGATATTCCATCCTCGGCTCCTCTCGGTTGAGGCTTCAGACTCGCACCGAAGAGCCGGCTTGAAAACACGTGCCGCTGTGAGACACGCAGATTCTGCGCGGTGCGGGGTTAATTCATAGAAACTCTCTTCGGTTTCACGTATCATCATGTTTGCGATGAACCAAAAATCTCGCCCGTCATTTGAAGAAATCTATATGGATTTGGCCCACACGCTGGCCGAGCGGTCGACCTGCGAGCGCATGAATGTGGGAACCGTCATCACGTCGACTGATTATCGCAAAGTTTTGGCGATTGGTTACAACGGCAATGCCGCCGGTTTACCGAACACCTGTGATCGCCACGAAGCCGGTAACTGCGGCTGCCTTCACTCTGAAGAGAATGCCGTCATCAACTGCGATTCGCCACGCTCGACCGAAAAGCACGTTTTCGTGACGCATCTACCGTGCGTTGCTTGCGCGAAACGCCTGATTAATTTGGGCGGAGTTAAGAAAGTTTTCTACCGCACCGACTACCGACTCCCCGATTCAATCGCGATTTTGCGATCGGTTGGCGTTGAAGTCGTTCAATTACCTCTGTTAGCGTAGCCGTATGAGAGAAGCCTTTTTATCGGCGAAGTCGTTTGCACATAAACACAAAAAATGGGAGCCGCTCGTTTTCTTTTGCGCGGGCTTCGCTTTCGACGCGCTTTTGCTTCATAGGATCGACGATCCTCTGATGCTTGTGCACCAAGCTGTCTACTTGTCGCTGTCAGCAGTAA
>JAYTHQ010000307.1:0-10543 GCA_043732445.1 Bdellovibrionales bacterium
CGGCCGTTGTTCATTGCGCACCCCCCGACAACAAACCTCTGCCCGATGAAATTGAACACTGCCGAGAGTATTTGATTCGCACGATGGCACTGCATCGGCCCGAGATGATCTTGGCCTTTGGATCTATTGCCTGGACGGCACTTTTCAACGAATTAAAGAGACAAGGCGCTTGGACCGCTGCACGGCCCTCTTTTGGCCACGGCGTCGAAATCAAACTCGACGACGGGCGTATCTGCATCGCCAGCTATCATCCGAGCCAACAAAACACTTTTACCGGTCGCTTAACAGAAATCATGTTCGACGCAGTCTTCTCTCGCATCAAAACCAGGCTCGCCATTAAAAAGAGGTAGCCGCTGGAAGTCCTTGCAGCCGCTACCTCTTTGGTTACTTCGTAACGATGGTTTTGATTTTTTCTTTGATCTTCGGAACAAGCGAAGCCGGTAGAGCAGCGTACGAGAGTGGTGGCGCTGATTTTTGTCCGTCGATCATGGCCCAATTCAGGAAGTCGACGATGTCTTGGCCTTTGGCGCCGGGCATCGATTGATAGATCAGCAAATAAGTGAACGATGAAATCGGATAAACACTTTTGCCGTCGGCGTCGGTAATCGAAACCCGGAAATCAGCCGGCATTGTCTTGAGTGCGCCGTTTGCGGCTTCCGCGACGGCTTTCATTGTTGGCGTAACGAAGACACCAGCTTTGTTTTTAACATCAACAACCGGTAGTTTTTCGGCGCTCGCGTAGGTTAACTCGACGTAACCGATAGAACCCGCGGTATTCTTCACCTGGCCTGTCACGCCTTCGTTGCCTTTTCCGCCGAGACCTGTTGGCCACTTGACGGTTTTTCCGTGACCGATTCCCTTCGACCAATCGGGACTCACTTTTGCGAGATACTCGGTAAACACCGCGGTCGTACCCGACGAATCCGATCGGTAGATCGGGACAATTGAAACATCAGGGAGTGCGTCACTTTTATTCAGCGCCGCGATTTTTGGATCGTTCCACTTCAAGATTTTGCCGGCAAAGATATCGGCGATCGTAGCGCCGTCTAATTTAATCGTCTGCTTGAAATCTTTTAAGTTGTAAGTCAGCACGACCGCGCCGAGCACGGTTGGAATATGCAAAACAGGCCCGGGCGCGCGCTTGAGCTCTTCATCGGTCATGGGCGCATCGCTGGCGCCAAAGTCGACGGTTTTTTCGGTGAGCTGTTTAATGCCTCCGCCAGAACCGATCGACTGGTAGCTTATCTCAATGTTTGGATGCAACTTGTTGTAGTCTTGAGACCACTTCATATAAATCGGCGCGGCGTAAGTAGAGCCAGCGCCAATGATCGACGTTTTGCCAGAAGCGCTTGCGGGCACAGAGACGATGGACGTCGTGAAGATAGAAACGAAAAGCGAACAGACGCGCAGTGATTTCATGATTTTCCTCTTTAAGCTTGTATACCCCAAGAATTGTCGCAGCATCGTCAGGCTTCTGTCAGTTCCAACAATTCCGCCTGCGGTTTTTTGCCGCCATGCCTTTGAATGATTCTGCGGTAAATGGTAGCACTGGCTCGCTCGGTTCGTTCGAAGGTGTCGTAGTTAACGCTAAAGAGCCCGAAGCGAGGCCAGAATCCTTTGACCCACTCGAAGTTATCGATCAACGACCAATGGTAGTACCCGCGGATATCGAGCCCGCTCTCAGAAGCGGCCGCGATCTGTTTGAGATGTGAAACCAAATAATCGCCGCGTTTTTCATCTAAGGCGTCGGCAATGCCGTTTTCGGTAATGTAAAGCGGAGCTTTAAATCGTCTCAACGACTCGAGGATTCGGCCAAAGCCTTTTGGATAAATAGCCCAACCCAGATCACTGGCGAGCTCTTTTCGCCGCGCGAAACTGACGCCAACCGGCGTGCTCGGGTCACGTTCCTTGCTTTGCGTGCGTGGTCGCCACTGCAAGTAAGCCTTCGTGTAGTAGTTCACGCCGATAAAATCAAACGTCCGCCGCCCCCGAGCACTTTTGAGTTCTTTGGGCGAAGGAAACACGCCTGGCAATCCGAACCGCTGCTTCTCGCCATTAGTGGCCCGCAGCCAAGCTTGATTGTATCGGGAACTCACAAGCTTTGCGAGAACGCGTTCGATCAGGTGGAATTTTCGTTCGGGTTTAAAGTGAATCATGTTGTGCGCGTACCCAACCATGAGCGGATGAGCTTTGAATGGCCCAGTTCGATGCGTGATTTCTGATTTTAAAATGTCGTACGACAAAACGTGCGCGCGCAACAGGTTATAGCAGGCTCGCGAGGCGTCTTTTGGACGATATTCCCCGGGCGGCATGAAGCGCCCGATGTACGCACCCGACATCAAAACCATGGGCTCGTTAAACGTACACCAGAGAGGAATCCGTGGCCCGAACGCTTTCACTATCTTTTTCGTAAAACTCGCAAACGCCAGCGGCGATTCGTCTGAGGCAAAACCACCTTTGTCGGCAAGCCATTTTGGCGTCGTGAAATGATGAAGAGTCGCCATGGGCATCAGTCCGAGTTCTTCGCAGGTCGAGAGTAAATTTGAATACCAGGCGACGGCGTCTTCACGCCACTCACCTTCGAGCGGTTCAAACCGCGACCATTCAAATGAAAATCGGTATGTGTTTAAGCCCAGCGACTTCGCGAGAAGCAAATCTTCGCGCATTCGGTTCCAGTGATCGGCGGCTTTTCCGCTCCGAACTCCGCCGTCGATTCGGCCCTCGGCCTCCCAGCCCCACCAATCATTCTGTTTGTTATCGCCTTCAATCTGGTGACTGCTGGTTGCCACACCCCACAGGAAATCTTGAGCTAACGTCATGTTTCGAGAAGCCCGCCGCGCTTGATTTTAAGGGTTGCGCCCCGCCATTTCACCGTGCGACCAATCGCGATGTGGACCCAGAGCGGAACGAAGATCGTTTCGCGCACAAGCCACGCCAAAAGATTTTTCGGTTTGGGCATTTCTTTAAAACGCCGCATGAGCGCAAGATCGTTGACGAGCCAAAAACCTAAGTGAAACTCGAGAACGTGCGCGAATGTCGCGAGGTGAAAATGCGAGAGTGCAAAGGCCCCGAACAGACCTGACACCCACAGCGACAGCAGCGGCTCCAGCGGAAACGTTAAAGGAGATTGCGACTTGCGAATGCGGCCCCACCGAACATGCCGCGCCCAAAATTCTTTAAGGGAGTAGGAGCCGATCATTTGCACCACCGGCTCTTGCATGATCTTGACGGATTTCCCGAGCATCTTCATAGCGTGACCCGCCATAAAATCCTCGGCCAAATAGCGTGAAAGAACATCGAAGCCGCCGAAGCGATTCGCTTCACTTTTTCTAAACAGCATCGATTTACCAATGACGACGGGTGCACCGAATGTCCAGGCGATCAGCATCCATCGAGCGTAAAACGTGTTTAAGTACGTGGCTTCAAGCGGCGCCCCAAGGCCGTTACCGAAGTATTGACCCGAAACGACGGCCGTCACGATGCCGGTCTTCTCGTCGAACGGCGCGACAACGGCTTCAAGATAATCGGGACTGACCCGGACATTGCTATCGCTCACCAAAATCCAGTCATGATGAGCCGCTTGATAAATCTTGATGAGATTATTTACTTTTGGATTTTGTCCGATCTGCACGTCGCCGACAAAAACGCGCGCATGGACGCGTGGAAATTTGGACATCACGCGTTTGACGATTTCGTAGGCTGGGTCCTTTTCGCTCGCGACCGAGAAAAGGAGTTCAAACTTTGGGTAGCGCAAGCGAAAGAAGCTCTCAAGATTATCTTCGAGCTGAAAGTCCAAGCCTTTCAGTGGTTTCAAAACCGAAACCGGCTGCCGCTTCTGATCTGCTGGACGAAAGCGTAAATGCTTAAGAGTAAGCCACGTTCCCCAAATCACCATGAACAGGGCGAGACACCAGATAATCAGAGAGGTGGCGGCGGCGGAATCTGTCGCCAGTTCGAAGCTCAAACAAAGGCTCCTTGTAGAAAGTGAAACTTAAATCTTGCTTGCGAATGGCTTCGAAAATCGCGAGCGGCGAGCGCTCACACGTAAATTGAGTTTTCCAGGAATTGATTTGGCTTGCACGATGGAGGTCGCTGGTCGCCACGAGTGGCAATCCGCTCGCGTGAACGAGGCTTGAGAACTTTGTCCCGCTCGCGACTTCCCAGGCATCGAATTCCCCTTTCAGCTCTTCACGCCGTGACCAGAGATGAAAAGTTTGAGGCTCAAATTTTCCCGTCGAGACCGGGTGCGCGGCGATCGCGAGCCCGCCTTGGGCGCGGATGCCTCTTGCGAGGGTCACGATATCGGCATCGGCTGTCATGAACTCCTGAATACCAAGTCCCAAGATATGCGCCGAGCGATGGTTGAACCATGAGTTTTTTGAGAGCTCAAAGCCTGGAATCACCACCATCTTATAGGTGCGCCACGCACGGTCAGCCTCGGAACGGATAATTTCACGGTAGATGGGAAACGTCGCCGCCGACAAAGCCAGGTTTAAGTAGCCAGCAGCCGCACCCAGAAAGGCGCGCTCTTCGCAGATGTGATCGGTGATCGCAATCGCGCCGAAGCCCCGACTGCCGTAGAAGTCGACGAGTTCCGGTATGTTCATTTGGCCATCGCTGAACGTCGAGTGCACATGAAGGTCTGCTAAAAACCGGGTACTCATCGTGAAGCTCCTCTGTTGCAGGCAGTTCGTAGCCTCATGATGTCTGAAGCTTTCGTTCTTTTGTGTCAGGAAACATTTAGCGAATGGTCAGGAATGTGTTTGGATAGGATATGGAAAGTCTAGCTGCGATCGATGTGGGCTCAAATGCGATCAGACTTGTGATCGGTGGTCTCGATGATCACGGCGACATCTCGGTGATCAAAAAAGTCCGGGAACCCGTTCGCCTTGGCCGCGACGTGTTTGGTCCCGGCTGCGAAATTTCTGAAAAAACCCGCGACAAAGCGATTGCCGCGTTTGTTAAATTCAAAAATCATCTAAAAGAGAATAACGTCAAGCACGTGAAAGCGGTCGCGACGAGCGCACTTCGCGAAGCGAAAAATCGCGATCAGTTCGTCGCGCACGTGAAGGCCGCCAGCGGCATTCAAATTGACATCATCGACGGAGTCGAAGAAGGCCGGCTGATATTCTCGGCCGTCTCTCACCGCGTAAATCTCAATGACAAAGTTGCGCTGTTGATCGATATCGGGGGCGGCAGCGTCGAGCTAACCGTTGCCGACCATGGCGTCGCAGTTGCCACGCAAAGTTTTAAACTCGGAACGGTGCGCTTGCTTCAATTAATTGAACAGCGTGGACTTCAAGAAAAGAACTTAAGAAAGTTGATCGACGAACTTCTCGTACCAGCCCGAGAGTTTCTCCACAAGCAGACTGCACAGCTTCATGTCGATGTTGCGGTCGGAACCGGTGGCAATTTTGAAACGCTGGGTAAGCTGAGGGTCGCTCTACTGCACAAGAACTCAATTTTCTCAATGACCGCCAAAGAAGTCGGCGATCTCGTTGAGCATCTTGAAACGATGACCGTTAAAGAGCGTATTCAATATCTACGCTTGAGGCCCGATCGCGCCGATGTTTTGATTCCGGCCGCCCACGTCACCCGTGCGGTGATGGAACTCGTGGGCACCGATGTCTTGGCCATTCCGTACGTCGGGCTGCGCGACGGAATATTAAGCGATCTCGGCGCTAGAATCTCGGCCGTCTAACAAAACAGCCAGATGATCAGAAAACTTATTTGATTTGGCGAATCTCGCCCGATGTTTTCGAGATTGATCCGGTGATTTTTCCACCAATGAGCATCAGTCCCGACACATTCGTTATTGAACCAACGTTGCCGTCGACAATGACGACCTTACCCGACTGAGAGTCGATCGCGTCGACATCCAGATGGCAGATTAAAGTGGCGCCGCTGTTGTTCCCGAGAAATGCAACTCGGCCGTGAGCTCCGCCGGTACCGAACAAACGAATAGAGCCCGAGTTATCTTGAATCTTTCCGAAGCTGGCCGCGCTGAAGCGAATCGAGCCACTGTGATCTACGATATTGAGCCCTTCGCCTAATGCAGTGCTGTCCTTAGCGAGCTCGTCGCACATGTGGCGAGCGTCATCGGCAAACTTTTCGTCGTCAGATTTTTTGCCGTCGCACGCATCGTCCGTATCTTCGTCGCAGTCTGATGCGTGTTTGGGCTGAGATGTCGAGACGGAGGTCGGCGGCTTCACCGCTGGATTAGCTCCTGTACCGTCATCTGTGCCGTTCACTAAGATAGCCGGGACTGGAGGGAGCGTTTGAACAGTCGACGTCGGATCGGTTGCGCCGCTCGCATTCACTTTTGTCGACATTATCGAAGCTTTAAAGCTTGTCGGCGAACAGTTCTGAAAACCAACGACGAGTGCAAAACCGACGACTGCAAAACCCACTGTTTTAATCTGAGATGACCGCATTTAGACCCCGAAAGTTGAAGCTCGCAGACTCTCCGTGTGTCATTGCATTTGCCGGTCCAGCCTGATCGCACTCTGTTTGAGCCTGCTTGAATCTCGTGTCCAGGAATTTTGCGTTGTCGATAAATCGTTAAATGAGCCGGCCCAAATCACCGTCTCGGAATGATTCAGTCCGTAATGATCAACGCATCTCTTTTAAGATTGCCGGTGTCGTTAGCCATTTCAGGAGGCCACGCCCTTTGGCGATCTGCTCAGGGAATTCGAGTAAGCACGCACTGCCCTTTTTTAATTCGATCATCGCGGTCTGTTGAAGACCTGCTAGCGAACCTTTCAAAAACCAACTGACGAGTCTCGAGAGGTGAGGTTCGTGCCCTATGATCACGATCAGCGCATCTTCATTCTTGTGATCAACGCGAGCATTTAACCAGCTCACGAGCGCAGGAAATTTCGCGTCGGGTCTTAAGCACTGGCACGTTTCAATCTCGATACCGTCCCAAACCGCTTTTAAGATCTCGGCCGTCTGTTGCGCACGCGTGAGCGGGCTTGAAACCAAATGATCAGGCTGGCGAACGAGATTTGCGAGTCCCTGCGCATTTCTCTTCATTTTGCGAATTCCGTCGAGCGTGAGCGGGCGGAAGTCATCGTTGGCGTCAGGCGCCTTCAGAGACGCGGTCACGAGTTTCGCCGCTTGCTGATATTCGACTGGGTCCATCGCGACTGCATGGCGAACGACTAATAGGTTCACTCGCCGCCTTCGTCTTCCATCCCTTGGCGGCGACGGGCTTCTTCGGCGCGCTTCGCGGTCAACTCCATCAAACGCTTTTGAGAACCATTTTGCTCTTCGGGTTTCGCGGGCTGGTACTGCACGTACGTGCCATCAGACTGCATTTCCCAGCTCTGGCGTCGGTCGGCCAGCATGATCATGAACATCTCCCAGAGACGCTCACGAAGCTTTACGCCTTCGATCGGCGCCACTGTTTCAACGCGTGCGAGTAAGTTTCGGTACATCCAATCGGCCGAGCCAATAAAGAATTCGCCGCTCAGAGGATCGGCTTCGCCGTTTTGAAAGAAAAAGACGCGCGAATGTTCTAAGAAACGGCCAATGATCGAGATGACCCGAATGTTTTCGCTCATGCCGGGAACTTTCGGGCGAAGGCTACAAAACCCGCGCACGATCAGATCAACTTTTACGCCCGCACGTGAAGCCTCGTAGAGCGCTCGCCCGACCGATGAATCTTCGAGACTGTTGCACTTCGCGATGATGCGCGCGGGCCGGCCCGCCTTGGCGTGCTCTGTCTCGCGATTGATCTTCGCTAAGAACTGTTCTTTCATGTTGATCGGCGCCACCAGAATTTTGCGGTAACTGCGCTGAAGGCTTCGGCCCGTTAAGAAGTGAAATAATTCAACCGCGTCTTCGGTAAAGGCAGGGTGGCACGTAAAGAGCCCGAAATCGGTATAGAGCTTTGCCGTTTCCTTATGATAGTTGCCAGTTCCGAAATGCGCATAAGACCGAATTTGGTCGGCGTCTTGGCGAATGACGAGTGCGACTTTCGAGTGTGTCTTCAGTCCGATGACGCCGTAAACGACATGAACCCCAGCGTCTTCTAGCTCTTGCGCCCAATGAATATTTCGCTCTTCATCAAAGCGCGCCTTGAGCTCGATTAAGACAACAACCTGTTTGCCGCGTTCGGCTGCGCGAATGAGGAGCGGAATGAAAGGGCTCTCATCGCCCGTTCGGTAAAGAGTCATTTTAATCGCGAGCACTTTTGGGTCGTCGACGGATTGCTTAATGAACCGCTCAACACTGGCGACGAAACTCTCGTAAGGGTGATGCACGAGCAAATCCCCTTCACGAATGATCGAGAACATATTCTCGCGGTCGTCGATTAAACGCGGCGGCGACGTCGGCGCCCAAGGCTCAAACTTTAAACTCGGTAGCGGCAATTCGGCGATCGGCTTGAGTTCTGTGTAATTGAGGAGACCTGGCAGCTCGAAAACTTCGGCGCCGGTCAACTCGAGCTCGCCCATCAAAAACTGCAGCATCCAAGGATCTGGTTGGGGACCGTGCTCGAGGCGAACGACTTCCGCGAAGCGGCGTTGCTTCACTTCTTCGGCGATCATCTCGAGAAGGTCTTCGGTTTCATCTTCTTCGTCGTGTTCGATTTCTCCGTTGCGGGTGATCCGAAACGGCATAACACCAGTCACCGACATGTCAGGGAAGAGATCCTTTAAATTCTGAATGATCAAATCAATCAGCGAAATGTAGCGAATCTGCTTTGATGTCTGATCGTCACCACGGACCTGCACGAACTGCGGAAAGATCATCGGGACTTTGATTCTTGCAAACAGCTTCTCGTCGCGATCCGGATACTGAAGCGCCACGCCCAGAGAGGTCGAGAGATTTGAAATAAACGGAAATGGCAATCCCGGGTCGCAGGCCAGCGGTGTCAGGATCGGAAAAACGTTCTGCCGAAAATAGTGTGACGCATACTTTTTTTCGGCTTCGGTTAAACTCGGCCAAGGAACAATGTGAATGCCGGCTTGCGCGAGTTCGATCTGGATCACATTTTGAAACGTGTCGGCTTGTTGCCGTAGAAGCTGCGTCACGCGTGAACGAATGGCCGCTAATTGCTGAAGCGGATTGAGTCCGCCCGATTTTCTTTGCAGGCCGAGCTCGACTTGACGCTTCAGATTCCCTAAACGCTTCATAAAAAATTCATCGAGGTTCGAAGAAAAAATACCGAGAAAGCGAACCCTTTCCAGAAGCGGCGTACGGAGGTCGATCGCCTCGTGTAAAACTCGCGCATTGAACTCGAGCCATTCCAGATCGCGATTCAAAAACTCTTGGGGAGCGTCTTCAGGAAATTGATCCTGAACTTTTTTAGTTTTTCGCGGTTTATCGGAACGGCCCTTACGCGAAGATGCGAGGGCACGAACTTTAGGGGTTTTCGCCATACCACCGAATGGTCTCAGAATCGCAAACCCCAAGGCTACCGGATTCTGACGTCTTTTCGAACATTCCATGTCAGGATTGCGTCAAGAAGTGGTGCCGTTTGGAATTGACTGAGCCGCTTGGGTTGATAACCTTTTTAATCCGGAGATCAGTCAAAATGGCGCAGGGAAGTGGATTTAGCAGCTGGTGGGGTCGTCACGCGACGGCGCCCGATCGCACAGATTTTTGGCAGATCGGACCCCTCAGACTTTGGGTCCACAACTCCCCTTTTGAGTTGAACCTGAAGTGGACAAGCGGCGAAGACTTTCTCGATGGGCATCTCAGAAACGTTCCGGGCGCGCTTGATGCGAACGGTTTAGCCATCGAAACTCCCGCACACGCCGAATCCATGACCTGCGCGCACAACGGCAGCGCCCGCGGCGAAATTATTTTATCGCCGATGCTCCCCAACCGTGCCGTCGTCGTGCGCCTCCACGAATCAATCAGCGTATTGCCCGCCGGAGATGTGACGTTCTACGTGGTGGTGCCTCTTTGGTTGCGAGTGGAGCTGGCCGAAGGCACCAAACTCCTTCACGAGCTCCCGACGTACAGGCTCTCTGACACCTGGTTCGGTCCGATGTCGAGTCTCGGGAGCCTCTGCTACGCGAGTTCATCAGATTTATTTTTAGATTTACATCAAGTTCCGCTCAGACCCCACTGCGTGATCACAGCGATCACGATCCGCAACCTCGGAGTCGATGCCTTGAAATTAGAGCGACTCAATATTCCTTTTCCGCGACTCTCGCTCTTTTATTCTCAAACGACTGGTTTCTGGACGGATCGCCTGACTCTCGAACGACGAGACGACAACGAAATGGCAAATCTCAAGCTCGATCGTCAGCCGCCCGCAGAGGCAAGCCCGAGCCAGTTCGTGAGCGGACCTCGCCAGAGCGTCGCTGATGCGAGCCCCGTGATTCGCGCGTTCAGCGCCATCTTTCGTGAACGAGGTCAATCATGACAAACAACGACTTGCTTCACTGGCTACACACGTACATTACCGAAGAGAAGATCTATCACCTCCTCTCGGCCATCGTGATCATGATCGTCGGCGTTTATGTTTCGCGCCGGGTGGATCGCGGTGTCGATCGCTTACGCCAACTCGATTCAAGCCAGCGAATTC
>JAYTHQ010000308.1:0-3215 GCA_043732445.1 Bdellovibrionales bacterium
GTTCATAATAGTGGTCACTATTCACTCGACGCCACCGATCTCGATCAATTCTCGGCGCACCTCTTATCTGTCGTCGGCGGTCACTTCCAGACGCCGCGCCTGCAGACAAAAGGTTTCGCGATGATGAACCTCTTAGGCCGAGGCCCTGAACCGGCGACCTGGAAGCTCCCGAAAAGCGTTCATTTTCATTGGTACGGCAAAACTGAAAATCGGCGAGGTCGCAAGATGGGCCACTACACAGTTCTCGCCTCAACGCCGGCTCGCGCCCTCGCAGCAGCAAAAAAAGCGCGCGCCGCATTTAAAGTCTAGGAGATTTTGCCGTGGCTAAAAAGAAAACGAAAAAGCCCTCAAAGAAATCGTTGAAAACATCGTCTAAAGAATCAAAGACGCTTCGGCGCATTCAACCACTCGTCGGAATTGTCATGGGCAGCGACTCAGATTTTCGTGTCATGAAGCAAGCCTCAGATGTCTTAAAAGAGTTCGGCGTACTCCACGAAGTTCGGATCCTTTCGGCTCACCGAACACCCGAAGCGATGCTCGAGTATTCAAACGAAGCTCAAGCGCGCGGATTAAAGGTTTTAATCGCCGGCGCCGGAGGCGCGGCCCACTTGCCAGGTATGATCGCGTCGGCAACCCTGCTGCCGGTGATCGGCGTTCCGGTGAACATCACAAAGCTTGACGGCATCGACGCGTTTCTTTCAATCGTGCAAATGCCAACAGGCGTCCCGGTCGCGACCGTCGCTATCGACAACGCCGCAAACGCCGCACTGCTCGCGCTCAGAATTCTCGCGACCAGCGATCATTCTCTTATCAAAAAATTGGTTGATTATAAAAAATCGCAGTCAAAAAAAGTTCAGGCTGCCGACAAATCGCTCCGTCAGCAAACGGGGCCGAACTGAGCCGGCGGCTTTCACGCAGCAAGATCTCCCCAAACATCGTCTCGCGAGTTGTACATCTCTTCCGCGAGGACTTTCTCAACCGGTACATCGATAAAAAACGAACTGCCTTGGCCGTCAACGCTCGTCAGCGTCAGATCGCCGCCCATCGTCTGGCAAAGCCGCTTCGAGATCGGCATCCCGAGGCCCGTTCCTTTGTGGTGTTTTGAAACGTGACCGACGGTTTCGAATTCATTGAAGACCGCACTGATCTTCTCGGCCGGAATTCCGAGACCCGTATCGGTCACACGAATGCGCGCCAGACCTGACGGTGCCGTCTCGAGGCGAATCGTGATTGAGCCGCCCTCTTTGTTGTACTTAATTGCGTTACTTAACACGTTGTTGATCACTTCTTTCATTCGAAGCTGATCGACCCAAGCCATCACAGCCTCATCCGGAACTTCGATGTCAAAATTGACTTTTGACTGAGCTGCCATGTGATCGAAGTTCGCTTTTATCGTCGAGATCAACGGCCGCAAATCTGAGTGCTCAATGCAGAAGTCCATTTTACCTGCCCGAATTTTTGCAAAATCCAGAATGTCGTTCACGAGCTCCATTAGTTGAAGACCCTGATCGTGAATCGTCTTGATAAACTCTTCTTTTTGTTCGGGGCTCTCGTAGAACTTTAGCACGAGAACCTCGGCCGTCGCGACGATTGCCGAAAGAGGAGTGCGTAACTCATGCGACGTTAAAGCGATAAACTTGTCTTTCGCTTGATCGAGCTCTAGGAGCAGGCGGTTTTGCTCAAGCAAATCGGCGTGGGCTTTATGAAGTTCATCTTGTTTTGCTTGGATATCGCGCTGAAGTTTTTTCTGAATCGTAATGTCTTGAAACATCAAAATGAAAACGTCGTCGCCGCTTGCAAGGCGCGCATGCTTGACCCCCGTGTTGGTGACGAAGGGATAGCCGTTTTTCTTTTGCATGAGAATATCTTGATAGAGACCCTCGTGCGTTAGCAAATCACGCGTAAAGCCGCGGGCAAAACCGGGGCGATCGTGTTGCCCCATGAGCTCCTCGAGTCGAAAAGGAATAGCGTCTTCATGCGCTGGTATCTCGAGCATTTCAATTGCGAGGCGATTGATGAAAAGGCAGTTTTCTGTTTTTTTCGAAAAGACCGCAATTCCCATGATCGCCTCTTGCGCGATCAGCGAGAGCATCTCAAAATCGTCGCGTACCACCGGGCCAACTTTCATAAGATTCGCCTTCCGGTTGCTCAGCTGCCGATAATCTTTAAGAATCCATCGGCATTCGCAATAGATTCACGAATTTTTGTGATCAGTTCCTTCAACTTCTCAGGCGTCAGGCGCATGCGCTCGATCACGTCTCTCGGCACGCCGAGGATCTTTGAGTGACCCGAGTGTCCGAACTGTAGTGCGTGCACCAACAGGTTTGAAAGATAAACGATATCGACAATGTTGTTCATTTCCGAAGAAAGACCCGATCGCAGATTCGTTTCTTTCTGGTGGTGATGCGCAGCGCTCGCCGTGATCATTCCGGGCAGGTGCCATTTGCTCGAAAGCTCGCGGCCTAAGACGGTATGCTTCGGCACGCCCAACTGCTCCTCGGCTTCGTGAAGCGAAAGATCGTGTGCTTTCGCAAATGCAATCGTCTCGATAAACATGTCAGGCGCAATGATGAGGGCGGCAATCTTGCCCATGTCATGAACGAGACCACACGTAAAAAGATCAGAGGGAGTTTTGTAGTGAACAAAGCGAGCAGTCGTTTCCGCTGCCATCGCGACGCCGATGGCGTGCTTCCAGAATTGATTCAAGTCAAAGTGTTCAGAGGCGTTTGCGTTGAGCGCGCTGACGATGCTCGCTGACAGAACGAGTTGGTGGATCGTGTCGTAGCCAATATAACCAATCGCCCTTTGCAAGCTGGTCACACCGCCGGGAATGGCGTAGTAAGCCGAGTTTGCCAGTTTCAGAACTTTGATTGTCAGACTTTGATCGTTGGCCATGATTCGTTCAACATCGCTCGTCGATGACATGGGGTCATTGATCACGCGGCTTAACTCGTAAACGACCGACGGGAGCGTCGGGAGCTCGTCGAGTCTATCGATCATCGCTTTTGGCTGAATCCTTGCTGCTGCACCCATTGAATTCAAACCTTACGCGACTTGCGGTAGTGGAAACTTATGATTTGGAAACAGTGCCTGCATTTTAGCCGCGACACGCGCGAAAGTAACCGGTTTCAAAATGTAGCCGTCGACCTTTAAGTTTTTAGCTTCAAAGACGTAGTCTTTGTCGGAAACGGCCGTTACCAAAACGAAAGGCAGTT
>JAYTHQ010000309.1:0-3215 GCA_043732445.1 Bdellovibrionales bacterium
ACGCTGCCGCCCGGCGAGTTGATGTAGAGCTGAATATCTTTATCTGGATTGTCGGCTTCAAGAAAAAGCATCTGCGCGATCACGATGTTCGCGACATCGTCATTGATCGGCGTGCCGAGCATGATAATCCGGTCTTTGAGGAGGCGGGAGTAAATATCGTAGCTACGTTCACCACGTGAGGTCTGTTCGACCACTATCGGAATCAGCGGCACAAGTATCCCTTCAAGCTGCACATTCTAAGTCGTTCGCCGACGGCGAAACCAGAGCTGCAAAGCACCTTCAGATAGTCTCGTCATCTTTCGCCAGATGACAAGTCTACACGAGGTCTTGTCGGCGATATCCAGACAGACCTGAAGGTGTGCGCCGCCACTCTAGAAGTTGGTCTTAACGTGCGGTGTGGCACAATTCGTCCCGACTACCCTTTCGGTAACTCAGTGTGATACGAAATTCGGTACCAAACCACGTGAGGGAACCCATGAAAGTCGACATCAGAAAATCTGGACTCGAGAACGTCGCGGCCGACGCGCTCGTTGTATTCGTAGCTAAGCGTTCGGCAGGCAAAAACGAAGGCAAAACTGCTAGCAAAGGGAACGGTAAAAACGCGGCAAAAAAAGGCGCGCCGGTTTTAAAGACGAAGGCCAGCGTCGAGGGTATCTCGAAGGCGATCCAGGCGAAGATCCAGGCTGCCCTCGATGATTCGACAATCGCGGGCGACGCAAATGAGACCGTCTTATTCCGAGACGCCAATGTCGGCGGTGCGCGCCACCTCGTGACGGTAGGCTTAGGCGACACAAAAAATTTAACTCACGAAACTCTGCGTCAGGCATCGGCAGCCGTAGTTAACGCACTTCGCGGTGCGAAAGTCCGTACGGTCGCGGTGGCCATGGACACGCTTCCGCACAACAGCCTCAATGCTGACTTAACTGTGCAAGCTTTGACCGAAGGCGCTCATCTCGCGGCCTACAAATTCGACGAGTACATGGAAGCCCCGAAAGAAACACCGGTGAAGATCGAAACTGTCTCGATCGTTACGTCGTCTCGCGCAAAAGCGCATGACCGCGGCGTTGAAACCGGCACGATCATCGCCGAGTGCGTGAATTTCTCTCGTTGGTTAGGCGACCGCCCGGGCAACCGCATGACACCGACGATTCTCGCCGACGAAACCGAAAAAGCGGCGAAAGGTTCAAAACTGAAAGTCACGGTTTGGGACAAGACAAAAATCAAAGCCGAAAAAATGGGTTCGTTCTTGAGTGTTTCAAACGGCTCATCGCAAGATCCGCGCTTTATCATGATGGAGTACAACGGAGCGTCGGCGTCGAAGCGTCCGATTTGCTTTGTCGGAAAAGGGCTCACGTTCGATTGCGGCGGTATTTCCATTAAGCCGGCAGCCGGCATGGAAGAAATGAAATACGACATGTGCGGCGGAGCCGCCGTGATTTCAACGATGTTGGCGATCGCGCGTTTGAAATTAAAGGTTAACGCCATCGCGTTTGTACCAGCGACCGAAAACTTAGCCGGTCCCGCGGCGACAAAGCCAGGCGATATCGTCATCGCTCGTAATGGCAAATCAATCGAAGTGAATAACACCGATGCAGAAGGGCGTTTGATCTTAGCCGACGCTCTCGTTTATGCGTGCGAGCAAAAGCCCGCGATGATTCTCGACACCGCTACGCTCACTGGCGCAATGGTCGTCGCGCTCGGTAACATTCACACTGGCTACTTCACGCGCGATAATGATCTCTCGGATCTGATCGAGGAAGCGTCGGTCGAATCTGGCGAGTGGATGTGGCGCATGCCGCTCACGGATCACCACGTCAAAGACATGAAAGGTACCTACGCCGATCTCTCAAATATTTCGTCAGGCAAAGGCGCAGGTTCGGCGACGGCGGCTGGCTTTCTTGAGCAGTTCGTTGATAAAGAGATTCCGTGGGCGCACTTCGATATCGCGGGCACCGGGTGGCATGTCGGAAATCGCTTGAACTATTGCCCATCGAAAGGTGCAAGCGGCGTTTTGGTCCGCACATTCTTGCAGATGGCAATGAGCCACGTCTGAAATTAACAGAGCTTAGGCGAGAGACAGTTTGAGTTTAGCGATTAGTTCCTGCGCCTCGTGAAGATCGACTTCAGATTCTTGATAGGCAAACGCCGCGCGCTCGCGGCGTTGCTCGTCGGATTCTGAGAGTTGTCGCGGAATAACGTGCGAATGAAGCGCTTGTGCTTGGTTGCACAGCGTTTCGTAATTAATTCGGTAGGAACCGGTCACTTCCATCAGCGCGTCGCCCACCCGAGAGACGTCGCGCCAGTATTTCATACGACTCGCTTCGTCGAGATCGTTCACGCTAAAAACAACGGGATCGGCAAAAACGATGCAATGACCGCGCAGAAAACCGCGGTTGGCCAAAACGATCCAACATGTTTCAAGCTTCGCGATAAAAAACGGATCTTCTCCCGCGTGCAGGGCATCGATGCGGTCGTGAATGACGGTGCGATTCATTTCAAAGTTTCGCTATTTCGAATGGTACTTACGTTCATTCGAAAATGGTAAACCCCGCCTTGCAGATTAAGCAACCGGCGACGCCTCAGTCGGCGTTTGTG
The DNA here is from genome assembly GCA_043732445.1 of Bdellovibrionales bacterium. Lineage (GTDB taxonomy): Bacteria > Bdellovibrionota > Bdellovibrionia > Bdellovibrionales > JAMPXM01 > CAJYOV01. Next base: position 2,596 of record JAYTHQ010000309.1, read on the forward strand.
GGCACGCGACTTTTTGTCGGCCACGCCAAAACAAGCGGCTTACCACCAATGCGGTGCAAGTCCTCAGACGAAATGCTGATGCTACGAGTTTTCTCGGCGTCGTTGAAGACGCGAAGAGTTTGCAAGTGCCATCTGTTCGGCCATTCGCCGTTCATGTTTTCAAACTTAAACGTGACGCCGTCGTTGTCAGGAAATGTGAGATCCATGTCGGCGGGCTTTTCGCTCAATATTTTTGCGACCGGGACCCAGACCGCTTCGATTCGGGTGACATCGTCACCCGTTCGACAAGGTCCTTCGATTTCCATGACCGGACGTTCGCCATCGGTCGCGACGCCTTCGGCTTCGAAGCGAAAACGAACACGGTCATAAAATTCGCAGGCCAGTTGACGATTACCTTGATCATCGCGAGTAACGAAGTGACCCAGCTCGATGCCCATCTGGCCCGGCTGGAGGAGAACACGAGCAGACGTGACTAAACGATTTTGGGTGCCGGTGATCAGTTCCGCACCGTCAAGTTTTGTGAAATCAAGATCACGGTGAACAGCCGCGGGATTTCGCAAATTTGAAGTGAAGCTCGTGCTCGTGAGATAGATCGCGCCGTGCCACGACTGGTGAGCTAA
>JAYTHQ010000310.1:0-10378 GCA_043732445.1 Bdellovibrionales bacterium
ACAATTGGTAAAGTTCTGGATCGAGCTCATCATTTCGTGTTGCCTCTCGTCTGTTACATGATCGGCAGCTTTACGTACCTCACATTCATGATGAAGAACTCACTCCTTGATGTGATCAAACTTGATTACGTGCGTACGGCCAAAGCAAAAGGTTTGAGCGATACGACCGTTTACATGAAGCATGCTTTGCGGAACGCTTTAATCCCGATCATTACGGGCATGAGCGATATCTTGGCGATCTTCTTTACGGGATCGATTCTGATCGAAAAAATTTTCAACTTAGACGGTATGGGGCTTTTAAGTTTCACGGCCGTCAGCGCCCGCGATTACAACGTTTTGATGGGCCTGATTTTCTTAGAAGCGTTGTTGATGTTGCTGGGTCGTCTTTTGACCGACATTTTATATGTCGTCGTTGATCCAAGAATCGACTTCGCATGATCGAAAGCTGGATCAAAAATGAAAATTCGAAAAAATCGTGGCGCAGATTTCGTCGAAATAAATCGGCGATGATTTCGGTCGTTTTAATTATCGTCATTTTGATTTTTTCGATGACGGCCGAGCTCTGGGCTAACCGCAAGCCGATCGTCATGAGTTATCACGGTGAAACGTATTTTCCGGTTTTTAAGTATTATCATCCTTCGGTTTTCGGTCGAGAAAACGTGAGCGAAATGGATTACAAAACTCTGGATTTAAAAAGCGGCGATTGGTCAGTATGGCCGCCGATCAAATGGGATCCTTACGTGCGAAACGAGTCGATTGCCGAATTTCCGTCTGGCCCTACTCGTAGCAATATTTTTGGAACAGACGAAGGTGGGCGCGACGTTGCGGCTCGGTTGCTATATGGGTTTCGCTACTCGATGGCCTACGCTGTCGGCGTCTGGCTTTTGTCGTCACTGATCGGCGCGCTGTTAGGCGCGATCATGGGTTTCGCCGGCGGCTGGACAGATCTTGCGGGCCAACGAGTCATTGAAGTTTTGCAGGCGCTTCCGTTTCTGATGATCTTGATTACGCTCGTTTCGATTTTCCAACCGAGTTTGTTTTTGCTGATTTTGCTTTCGGTATTTTTCGGCTGGGTGGGTGTCTCGATTTATTTTCGCGCCGAATTTTTGAAATTACGCCGGCGCGATTTTGTCGATGCCGCTCGCGCTTCGGGCGCTTCGCGATGGCGCGTGATCACGAAGCACATTCTTCCGAACAGCCTAACGCCTTGGATCACGATCACGCCGTTTATCATTGCCGGAAATATCTCAGGCCTTGCGGCGCTTGATTTCCTGGGTTTCGGACTTCAGGCCCCAACCCCAAGCTGGGGCGAGCTCTTAAACCAAGCGCTCAATTATTTCCGCATTGCTTGGTGGCTCGCGGTTTATCCATCAGCCGCGCTCTTTATCACGCTCACGGTCTTAAACGTGATCGGCGACGGCGTCCGCGAAGCGCTAGATCCACGAAAGTAAAATACGACTCACGGCGCGGATTTATTCCGGATCTTCGAGGTACGTGTAGCCCGATAAGCCGACTTCGTAGTGGCGCATGAGTTGGCGTGCTTCGTTTTTAGCAATCGTTCCGCGCAAGATCGATTCTTCTGATGCTTTACGAATCGATTCGATCAACTCGGGTCGGTGGTACTGAACGTACGAAAGAACTTCGGTGACAGTATCGCCTTCGACGACGTGATCAACCGTGTAGCCCGCGTTCGTGACGGTGATGTGAACCGCGTCGGTGTCGCCAAACAAGTTGTGCAGATCGCCTAAAATCTCTTGGTACGCACCAACCAAAAAGACGCCCATGTAGTAAGGATCTTTGCCGTTGAGCTCGTGCACTTCGAGGGTCGTTTTCTTACCTTTCGATTGTGCGGCCGCTCCATCGATGAACTGACCGATCTTACCGTCGGAGTCGCAAGTCATGTCGACCAAGATCGCCTTACGAGTGGGCTCTTCGTTCAAGCGATGAATCGGCAAAACCGGAAATAGCTGACCGACGGCCCACGAGTCAGGCATCGATTGAAAGACCGAGAAGTTACAAAAGTAAGTATCGCTTAAAAGTTCTGACAGCGCAGAGATCAGTTCTGGATCATCGCCGGCTTTGTCGGCGATCTCTTCCATCTTTGTCAGAATTACCCAACACAGATTCTCGGCTTTTGAACGCTGCACGAGCGAAAGAACGCCGAAGGTGAAGAGCTGAAGGATCGTTTCGCGGATGTGCATCACGTCGTGATAAAACTCAGTGAGGTTTTTCTCGTTCAATTGCTCATAGATGTAGGCAAGATCTTGAACAACGCGATGGTCGTCTTTGGTCAGGGTATTCTTTGGTTCTTTGGCTTGAACTTCGTTAACGCCCAAAACGTTGAAAACTAAAACCGAGTGGTGCGCGACGAGCGCGCGGCCAGCTTCGGTCACGATGTCAGGGTGTGGAATCCCTTTCTCGTCGCATGTGGACTGAATCGCCGACACAACATCGTTTGCGTACTCTTGCTCAGAGTAATTAATCGAAGAATCAGTTGCGCCCGAGCCGTCGTAATCGACGCCAAGCCCGCCGCCCACGTCGATGTATTTAGGGCGTGCGCCCATCTCGTAGAGCTCTGTGTAGAAGCGAGTGCCTTCTTTTAGAGACCCCTTCACCGACGAGATCGACGAGATCTGCGAACCGATGTGATAATGAAGCAGCTCAAGAGAATCGAGCATGTTCTCGCGTTTCAAAATATCGACTGCATCAACGATTTCGAGAGTCGTGAGACCGAACTTCGAGCGATCTCCCGACGATTCAATCCATTTGCCTGAACCCTTCGAGTGCAGTTTGGCGCGCAAACCGATTTTTGGAACCGTATTAAATTTTTTCGCGGCTTCGATGATCATCGGCAGCTCGACCATCCGGTCGACGACGATAATCGTATTGCGACCTAGTTTTTGCGAGAGAATCGCCGTTTCGATATATTCGGTATCTTTAAAGCCGTTGCAGATAATGAGCGCGTTTGGCGTATTCATCATGGCTAGTACAATCAGAAGCTCGGGCTTTGAGCCACACTCAAGACCGAGGCGGCTGCTCGATCCGAATTTGATCAGCTCTTCAACCAAATGACGTTGCTGGTTGACCTTGATCGGGTAGACGCCGCGGTACGAACCTTTAAAACCATTGTCTTCGATGGCTTTCGAGAAACAACGATTCAAGAGTTCAATGCGCGCTTTTGTAATGTCAGGGAAGCGAATCAGCATCGGTACGCGAATGCCGCGCTCTTGCAGATCTTGCGTGAGTTCAAGAAGATCAACACTCGGACCAGCGGCCCCTTGCGGAGTGATGATGACGTTACCTTGGTCGTTGATTTCGAAAAATCCAGAACCCCAAGAACCGACTTTATAAAGATCCGAGCTTTTTTCGCGCGACCAAGTCAAAATGTACCGCTCCGCCTCCGGGGGGGGGCTTGCGCCCATTGACCCGGTCGATAAAATTTTTAACCTTGAACAATGAGATTCAAGATTCGCCCTGCCTTGTAAATCACCTTCGAGACCGGCTTGCCGCCAATTGCTTTTACAATTGAGTCGACTTGCATCGCCAAAGCGACCGCATCTGCTTCAGATGCGTCTTTGGCGACTTCGATCGCGCCACGAGATTTTCCATTCACCTGCACACCTATATTAACCACGTTATCGACTGTCAAATTCGAATCGAAAACCGGCCACGGCGCTAACGCGATCAGGCCCTTTTCTCCGAGCAAAGACCAGATCTCTTCGCAGACGTGCGGAGCAAACGGCGCGAGGATCTGAAGGAGCGGCTTTAAAACCACGCGCGGCCGCGTGCCGGCCTTGTAGAGCTCGTTCAAGAGAATCATCATCGCCGAGATCGCCGTGTTGAAGCTCATCGCCTCGATGTCTTCGCCGACCTTCTTGATCGTCTTATGGAGAACCTTATTTAACTCGTCTGACGGCACTGAGTCGTCGACATGGGAGACGCCGTCGTCGCCGATGCAGATCCGCCAGAGACGATCGAGGAAGCGGTTGACGCCCTCGATCCCGTTTTCCTGCCAAGGTTTGTCGCGCTCCATCGGGCCCATGAACAAGATGTAGCAGCGAAGTGCATCGGCGCCGTAGCGATCGCGCATTTCATCTGGATTCACCGTGTTGCCGCGAGACTTCGACATTTTTTCGCCGTCAGAAGCGAGCAGCATGCCCTGGTGAGCGAGCTTTTGAAACGGCTCTGAATGCGAAACTAATCCGACATCGAACAACACTTTTTGCCAAAAGCGCGAGTAGAGTAAATGCCCAACCGAATGCTCAGGTCCGCCCACGTAAAGATCGACGGGCATCCAGTATTTTTGCTTTTCAAACGAAACCATCTCGCTCTCGTTGGCGGGGTCGATGTAGCGCAAGAAATACCAGCTCGAACCTGCCGAGCCCGGCATCGTGTCGGTTTCGCGCGCGCCGACTTTACCGGTGCTAGGGTCGGTGTACTTGACCCAGTCTTTTGAGCGAGCGAGCGGCGCTTCGCCGTTTTCGGTGGGTTCGTAGTCGGCGACCTCAGGTAACACTACCGGTAGTTCGTTGGCAGGAAGGGCGCGCATCGAGCCATCGCTGAATTTGACGATTGGAAATGGCTCACCCCAGTAGCGCTGCCGAGAGAACAACCAATCGCGCAGCTTATACTCGATTCGACGAGTGCCGAGGTTGCGCGACTCAAGTTCCGAAATCATTTTCTGGATGGCTTCGTTTTTCGAGAGTCCATTCAGAAAATCAGAATTTACGAGTTGGCCATCGCCAGTGAAAGGCAGGGGCTCGGCGCTCTGAAGCACGCGCTCGATCGGCAAACCAAACTTGTTTGCAAATTCGAAATCGCGCTCATCGTGCCCCGGAACGGCCATGATCGCGCCGCTGCCGTAATCCATCAAAACGTAATCGGCCGTCCAGATCGGAATCGACTTACCATTCACCGGGTTGATCGCGTACGCGCCCGTGAAAACGCCCGATTTCTCGGTCGCGGCCTTACGGTCGACTTCGAGCTTGCGCGAGGCCGCTTCGAGATAATTCGCAACAAACGGTTTTTGTTCAACCGCCGCGATTTTCATCGTGAGCGGATGTTCAGGCGCAATAACCATAAAGGTCGCACCGAACAAAGTGTCGGGACGGGTGGTGAAGATTTCAATTTTTTCACCAGCGAGATTTTTAACCTCGAAGAAAACCGTCGCGCCTTCACTCTTGCCGATCCAGTTTCGCTGCGCCTCTTTGGTGCGCTCGGGCCAATCGACGTTTTCGAGATCTCGAAGCAAGCGTTCGGCGTAGGCCGTGATCTTGAGCATCCACTGCTTCATGGGCTTGCGAATGACCGGATGCCCACCGCGTTCGGATTTGCCGTCGACGACTTCGTCGTTGGCTAAAACCGTCCGCAACTCAGGGCACCAATTGACCGGCGCCTCTTTTTGGTAAGCGAGTCCTTGCTCAAAGAGTTTGGTAAATATAAACTGAGTCCATTTATAAAACTTTGGATCGGCTGTCGAAAGCTCACGGGACCAGTCGAAACTAAATCCAAACGACTTGAGCTGACGCCGAAAGTTTTCGATCGCTTTCGCGGTCGTGAGCGCCGGATGAACGCCAGTTTGAATTGCGTATTGTTCTGCCGGCAAACCAAAAGCGTCATAGCCCATGGGGTGCAAAACGTTGAAGCCGCGATTTCTTTTGTACCTAGCGACAACGTCGGTCGGGGTGTACGACACCATGTGGCCAATGTGAAGACCGGCCCCTGACGGGTACGGAAACATGTCGAGCGCGTAGTACTTTGGCTTTTTTGCCAGACCAGGCCCGACATCGGTCGAGGCCTGAAAGGCGTGCTGCTCTTCCCAGGTTTTCTGCCAGCGCGCATCGATAGATTTATGGTCGTAAGACATAGAGCGATTCTCCCGAGAAAATGTCAAAATAACGTACAGTCTGGACCTCACGGTGTCATCTGAAAGTCCGATAAGTGAAGCGTAGGAGACGAGCGAAATGTACGCAGGCGGACTCAGGTTAGCGAACAAACTCATTTTGGCGGTGGACGACGATCAGGACAACCTGACGCTCCTCGCGGAAGTTCTTCGTCACGAAGGGTATCGTGTCGAAACGGCGTTGAGCGGCGAAGACTCACTTGAGCGCCTGAAAACCATTTCGCCCGATCTGATCCTTCTCGATATCAATATGCCAGGCATGAGTGGCTACGAAACGCTCATCGAAATTCGCAAGCGCGAAAGTTACGTCTCGGTGATCTTCGTGAGTGCTCGCGCCGAGACCGAAGAGATCGCGAAGGGCCTAGATGCTGGTGCCGATGACTACGTTTGCAAGCCCTACGATCCGGTTGAGCTTTTGGCGCGCGTGCGCGCCCAACTCCGGATCCAGGATTTAACCGAGCGATTAGGTGTCGCCAATCACCGACTTCAAGAGCTCGTCGATATCGACGACTTGACCGGCCTTTTCAACATGCGTTCGATTTATGAAAAGCTCGATACCGAAATTCGGCGCGCGAAGCGTTTTGGTCGAGCGGTCGGTGTCGTGATGCTCGATATGGATTTTTTCAAATCCGTGAACGATAATCATGATCATCTTTTTGGAAGTTTCGTTCTCTCCGAAGTCGGCAAACTCATTCGCGAAAGCATGCGTCAGATGGATTTTGCCGCTCGTTACGGCGGTGATGAATTCCTGATCGTTCTGTCGGAAACGACGGCGGCGGGTGCCGAAAGTGTGGCCGAGCGCATCCGGCAACGCATTGAAGAAAAGCTATTTACATCATCAACCTCGTCGATGAAATTAACGGCGAGTCTCGGGCTAGCCGTTATTAATCCAACCGAAGATCACATGGACGCGCGCAATCTCGTTCGCTATGCCGATAATGCGCTCTACGAAGCCAAGCACGCCGGTAAAAACTGCGTCCGTAAGTACGATCCAGCCGCGCCACTTTTAAAGAAAATCGGTTAAATTTAAGTCTTTCAGCTGGTATGTTAAGGTCGTGCCAGTTGCAGCCGCGAGCCCCTCTAATTCTCACGCCGAAAATGACGCTCTCCTAAAGCGCGCCTCCTACATTTCGCTTGGTGTGAGTCTCTTTTTGCTCGCGATCAAATTGTGGGGCTACCGCCTCACCCATTCTCAAGCGGTCTTATCCGATGCGCTCGAAAGCATCGTCAATGTTGTGGCTGCAGGGTTGGCGATCTTCGTGGTGTGGTATGCGCGAAAGCCCGCCGACAAAGACCATCCCTACGGACATGGAAAGGCCGAGTTTTTCTCGGCAGCCTTTGAAGGTGGATTGATCACGTTCGCTTCAATCTTGATCACGGTCGAGGCCATTCGCGCACTTTTGCAAAATCACGAGGTCGCGCAGGCCAACATTGGCGTCGCGATAACGCTCGGGACCGGAATCGGTAATTTATTTCTTGGGGCTTATCTTTTGCGAATGGGTCGCAAAGCAAATTCGGCAACCATCGAAGCCAGCGGGCACCATGTGCTCTCGGACTTCTGGTCGAGCGCGGGTATTGCAATTGGGCTCGCACTTGTGGCTGTCACGCACATCCAGTGGCTTGATCCCGTCATTGCACTCTTAATGGGTGGGTACTTGGCGATAACCGGATTTTCGTTAGTGAGTAAGTCACTCGGGGCCTTGCTCGACGGTGAAGATCAGGAAATTCTGAAAAACCTCGCGAGCCTCGTTGGGCGAGAGCGCCCGAGCGGAATCATTCAGCTCCACCATGTCCGAGTCATGAGATCCGGAAGTTATCACCACATCGATGCCCACGCCGTCGTTCCTGAATATTGGGATGTTGCCGAAGCTCACGACAAAACTGACGCTTTCGAAACGTTGCTGATGCGTGATTATCCGCACCCGGGTGAACTTCACCTGCATGTCGATCCCTGTCGAAGGGCTTACTGCCGAAATTGTGATGTTCTTGAGTGCCCGATTCGCAAGCATCCCTTTGACCATCTTCGCCAACTTTCGATTGATGAGCTGACGAATCCCGAAGAGCCCAAACAATTTCTCAGACCTAAAAAGTGACTTTGGCTCCCAGAACTTCAAAATTCTTTTAGCCAGAGCTAAAATAATTAGTTATGACTTAAGGTCGTCGGGCATTGAAGCCTCTCTAGCCTATTTAAAAGGAGTCGGACCATGTTCCGTGTTTCATTAGTTATCCTTGCGCTCGCATCAGCTTTTGCACTCAATGGTTGCTCACAATGCTCGAAACAAGAAGCGACTGAAGCACCTGCCGCAGTTCCTGCATTGCCAGAAGCAACTCCGGTTGACGCGGCAGCAGCAGCAATGCCCGCTGCGACACCAGCTGAAGGCGCGGCACTGATGCCTCCAACTGAAGCTCCAACTGCACCCGGCGGTGAAGCGACTGTTCCAGCAGGCGGCACTCCCAAACCTGCTGCTCACTAATTTTTTCGAAAGTTCGAATTGAAAAAGGCGACCTCACGGGGTCGCCTTTTTTATGTCTCTAGTAGCCGCCGGCGGCACCTTCGCCGCGCGCGTCGGCTGCTGCACTCAAGCTTCCGTCGGCACTTCTCCGAACTGCATAGACCTTCGCGGTTGAGCTCAACTCAATCGTGTGTCCTTTTGCTTTTAGCGCGGCCAAGAGCTCAGGCGAAAGTTTGTTGGCGTCGGTTTTGACGACGTCGGGCAAAAACTGGTGATGAACCCGCGGCGACTGAATCGCGACGTCGACATCAAGCGATCGGGCCAGCGAGCGGTAAATGACCTGCAAAACGGCACTGATAATTCGTGGGCCACCTGGAGAACCCAGAGATAAAACCGTTTGGCCGTCTTTTTCCACGATGGTGGGGCTCATCGACGAGAGCGGGCGGGCGCCAGCGCGGACGGCATTCGCGTCGCCCTGAATGAGGCCAAACATGTTTGGTTGACCTGGATGCGTGGTGAAGTCGTCCATCTCGTTATTCAGGGCAATTCCCGATTTCGTAACAAGGCCTGAGCCAAAATCGCCATTGAGAGTCAGGGTCATCGCGACCGTATTGCCGTCAGTATCCATGACCGAGATGTGAGTTGTTTCTGGTTTTTCTTCGCGGGCCGAGTCCATGATTTTTTTCTCGTCAGCTGTCAGAAGCGACGCGCTCGGAATGGCGGCGTTCGTTTTGATCATCGCGGCTAAGCGGTCAAGGGCTGACTCGTCTAGTAACTGATCGATCGGGTTCTTGGTGAAGTCCGGATCACCAAGCGAGGAGCGGTTGCGGTAACTGAGTTTTTCAATCTCGATTAAACCGTGAAATTCGTCGGCCGAGAGCGGCGCGGTTTTCGTCGCTAGCTCTTTTTTCTCAATGAGTCGTAAGGCCTGAGCAATCACGACGCCACCACTGCTTGGAGGTGGCATCAAAGTCAGATCGTAACCCATGAAATGCGCCGTGATCGGCTTGAGCCAGCGAACTCTGTAGTGGCTCAAATCTGCTTTGACGTAAGTCCCGCCAGCCGCGTTCACCATCGCTACGATCTCGTCGGCCACTGACCCTTCATAAAACGCTTTTTGCCCTTCGTTCTGCAGGCGCCTCAAAAATTTTGCTAGCGCCGGCTGTTTGAACTGATCGCCGGCCCGAAGGGCCTTTTCGCCAGGAAAAAAAATCGAGCGGCCCTCAGGGGTAAAGCGGTCGTGATTTCGATTTACGAGTTGAGTCCATTCGCCGCTGACCTGGAAGCCATTTTCCGCGAGCAAAAGTGCGGGTTGAACGACTTGAGACCATTTTAATTTGCCGAACTTGTGGTGAAGCTCGTAGAGGCCCGCGGCGACACCGGGCACGCCGACAGCGAGCCCGCCGGTGAGCGAAGCGGCGGCGGGTTTCTCTTTGTAGGTTTCAGGATTTGCAGACTGCGGCGCCACTTCGCGAAAATCGAGCGCGGCTTTTTCTTTTCCCATTTTGACGATTGCAAAGCCGCCTCCGCCAAGGGCTGCGTAGGCGGGATGAGTGACGCTCAACTCCAGGGCCGCCGCGACGAGCGCATCGACAACGTTACCGCCTTTTGAATGGATGTCTTTCACGATGGGAGGCGAGTAGGGAGAAGGTCCCGCAACCATGATGTGGTGGCCTTCTGCGGGTACGGCGAAAGTTTTAAATGACACAACCAAGGTGAAAACAATCAACGCGAATTGACGCATAAAACTCCAGGGGCTCTGAGCGCCGCACAAGGAGCGCTCGATAAATCGTTTTTAGTCGAACGCGCTTTGATTCGGTTTTCAATCCGAAACACACCTTGGCAGGACCGTGCAGTTTTGCTAACCCCTTGAGCTCAATCAGAGGATATATGAGCTCAGCTTCCGAAAACGAGAGTCGCCGAAGACCGCGTCTTGCGCCGACGAAAGGTCTACCGAATCCGAACGAGTACGTAAAAATGCTCGACGGCGAATTCGCCGGCCAAGCGTTCAACGAAGAGCGGG
>JAYTHQ010000311.1:0-3130 GCA_043732445.1 Bdellovibrionales bacterium
GACCACGACCTTAGTCACGCCGGGTTCCGGTGCGAAAAAGTGCGTAAAGCGGGCAGAAACGCCAAGCGGCTGTTGCGATCAAAACCAGACCTACGTAAGACCATATCGGACCGCCGGCAACAGCCCAGGCGAGAAGTGTACTGCCGAGAATAAATCGTAGCGCGCGGTCCCAGTTAGCGATGTTGATGCGCATAGGTAAAAGCTCTCCGTTGCGTGTTGCCTTGAATAGCCTAAAAGCAAACGTATCATCGAGTCATGTCTATTCATGCGATTGAAACTCATGCGATTGAAACTGATTTTACGAAGATGATGAAGTGCCGTCTCCCGATCATCGGTGCGCCGATGTTTCTCGTTTCTAACGTGGACATGGTTGTGGCGATTAGTGAGGCCGGCGGGATCGGAACTTTTCCGGCGCTCAATTACCGACCAATCGAACAGTACCGCGATGCGCTTCAAGCGATTCGTGCGCGCACGAAGTTGCCGATTGGTGTAAATATCATCGTTAATAAGAGTAACACGAGGCAAAACGACGATTTGAAATGCGCCCTCGATGCCGGCGTTGATTTATTTATCACGTCGCTTGGCAGCCCAGCCAACGTCATCCGCGAGGCTCACAAGAACGGCGCAAAAGTCGTTTGTGATGTGACCAACCTAGCGCACGCAGAAAAGGTTCGCGATCTCGGTGCCGATGGCGTCGTCGCTGTCGGCACGGGAGCGGGCGGGCACGCAGGACCGATTTCGCCGCTCGTTTTGATTCCATGGCTCAAAGAAAAATTATCGATTCCGGTGATTGCCGCGGGCGGCATCGCAAACGGATCACAGATGGCGGCAACGTTCGCGCTCGGCGCATCAGCGGTTCACGTCGGCACTCGCTTCATTGCCTCCGTAGAAGCCTCGGTCGAGCAAAGCTACAAAGACGCGGTTGTTTCAAGCACGCCAGAAGATATTGTGATGACGTCTCGCGTGTCGGGAACGCCAGCGGCGGTCATCAATACACCTTACGTGCAAAAAATTGGCGCGGATTTGCCATTGGCGCTCCGGCTCTTAAAAGATTATTCGATGACGAAAAAATATGCCGTGCCGTTGATTCATTGGCTGGGGATGCAGTCGCTGGAAAGAGCTGCTTCAAAGCCAACTTGGAAAACTGTGTGGAGTGCCGGGCAAAGTGTTGGGTTGATCCATGACATTCTGCCTTGTCGAGAGATCGTGGCGAACCTCGCGAACGAATACGCACTAGCTGTTTCAAAAATGCCACGAGCGAAAAATGATTAAAAAATTGTTTGGTCGTGGTCCGAACGGAAAGCCATTTGACGCAATCACGGCAACTGAAAGCTGGGCGGCTTATCTGCCTGACGGCCTTCCAAGAGACGGTCTTCGTCGCCGGGCACTCGATCTTCTTTTAAACATCGGCGTTCCGTTTAATCGTTGGCTGGGGATGAAAATCAAAGAGATGTCGCACGACCAAGTCGTGATTGAGTCGCCGCCCACAGTTCTTCGTCGAAATCATGTCGGCACCGCACATGCGTGTGCGCAGGCCCTGCTCGGCGAATATCCGGCGGGGCTCCTGGTCGCCCAACATTTTCCGCTCGAGTCTTACCGGTTCATTATCAGTCAACTTGAGATCAACTATTTTAAACCTGGTCGTGGCACCTTGCACGGCACGGCTCAAGCGCCCGCCGTTTGGCCCGAGCTTGAAAATGGCGAAGGATGGGTAGATATGGAAACTTCGCTCACAAACGAAGCCGGCGAGCAGATCGCACTTTGCAAAACGCGTTGGCAGGTCAAGTCATGGGATCGAATCGAGTCCGACCGCGCCGCTCGCGGACAATCTAGATCAGCCGTTCGGTGAACAGAGATGACCAACGAGTCGCTAGACATTGAGGAGCTTCGCTTCTACTTTGCAGGCATGAAACGCATTCATCTCTTTGAGTTTGGTGACCAGCCTTGGTTTCCTTTAACTATCCGGCGACAAGGGATGGAGTTGCTTGCGACGATTTTTCGGATCACGAAAACGTACGCGCCAACTGCCAAAATAATTTCGGACCTCATGCTCAATACTCACACGCATGATCTTGTCGTGCTTGGTGCTGGCTCGGGCGGCGGGATTCTCGACGTCGTGACAAATCTTGCGGCGGACACGCAGATTGTTCTGACTGATATTTTTCCTGATAAAGAGTTTCGTACATCTGATTCAAGAATTCGCTACCAGCAAAAGCCCGTCGACGCATTAAAAGTTCCCGCAGAGTTAAAAGGCATTCGCGTCATGTACACGGCGTTTCACCACTTCTCGCCAGCATCGGCAGGGGCGCTCCTTCAAGACGCCGTAGGGAATAAGCAACCGATCGCGATATTTGAATCTACCGAACGTTCGCTACGTGGCCTCGCGGTCGTCGTTTTGCTGCCGGTGATCGTTTTGCTGCTCACGCCCTTCGTGCGCCCCTTTCGCCCGAGCCGGCTCGTCTGGACGTATGTGATTCCGCTTCTTCCCATTTTTGTTGTCTGGGACGGGCTTGTTTCGTCGCTGCGAACGTATAGCGCGAGCGACCTCAAGCCACTCCTGGAGCAGCTGACGGACTACGAATGGAAATTTGAAAGACTTCGCGGCCCTCATTTCGAACCGTTGTCTGCACTGACAGGACGCCCGAAGGCTTAGTTGCAACTGACGCGTTTTCGATCCGATAAAGATTGTTTCAGTTTGTGTTCGATTTTGCACTTGAACGCGCGCCAAACTCGGAGCAGAAAAGTGCTGTGAAATCGATCGCCTTTTTTATTTTCTTTAGCTTGAGCGTCTTGGCCTCCATTCCCGCCTCGGCGGTTTCAGAAGTTGGCTTTGCGGAGGCAATTCATAACAAGGTCTTGCCATTTATAAAGTGTCATCTGGTGCGGTCTTCGTTTCAGTCTTTTGACAATAAGCGAATTCAGTTTGCGACTCTGAGAACATCGAACAGCCGAGGCACGATCTTTCTTTCACCGGGACGCACGGAGTCGATCATTGGTTTCAGCGAGGTCATCTACGATCTTTCGCAGGCCGGATATTCGGTCGCGATCCTTGATCACCGAGGGCAGGGAGAATCTGAAAGGCTTGTTCCTCATTCAGACGTGAGCTTTGTGAATGACTTCCACGATTACG
>JAYTHQ010000312.1:0-10272 GCA_043732445.1 Bdellovibrionales bacterium
AGAACGATGACTTTAAAACGAGTTTTCATAGCTTTGAGCTCCTCTGGGGTCGGAGAGAGCAAGGCTTAAGCCATTACCAGTAACTTGCGTTCACGGTGATGTCGCCGAGGACCAGTGTTTGGCAACTCACGCGAGAGCCCTTCGGAACCGAATGGCGTTCGCGCAAAAACTTTTCGAGATCGGTTTCGACCGACAGATTTTCATTTCCTTCAAGAATTTCAATTCGGCATTTTCCGCAGACGCCGTCGCCCCGGCAGGAGCTTGCGACTGGCAGTCCGCCCGCGAGAAGCGCCTGCATCAAGTTCGTGCCAACCGGAACGTCCAGATCGGGTCGAGATTTCGTGAATCGCAAGAGAGGCATCGATAAATCGTAGCAGAAGGGGCGTGGCGCGACTCATCAAATTTTGTCTTTCCAAACTCCGTTCGCTAAACTCTGAGCTTTGAAGAAGGGGTAAAAGCATGGCCACCCAGACCATCGAGAAAGTCATCATCATCGGATCTGGACCAGCGGGCTATACCGCTGCGGTCTATAGTTCCCGCGCCAACTTAAATCCGCTCATGATCGAAGGCGAAGAAGCCGGCGGCCAGCTGATGATCACGAGTGACGTTGAAAACTATCCAGGTTTTTCGGGCGGAGTGACCGGCCCGGCTCTTATGGATGAGATGCGCAAACAAGCGGAGCGTTTCGGAACGCGGATGATTCGCAAGAACGTCACGAAAACTGATTTTTCGGCTCGTCCTTTTAAGGTCTGGATCGGCCAAGAGCTTCATCACGCTGATACCGTTATTATTTCAACCGGTGCAACAGCGAAGTATTTGGGTCTCCCGAGCGAGAAGGCCTACTACAACAAAGGTGTCTCGGCCTGCGCGACGTGTGACGGCGCTTTCTTCAAAAATATGGAAGTGGCCGTCATTGGCGGCGGCGATACCGCAATGGAAGAAGCCAACTTCCTGACGCGTTTTGCGTCGAAAGTTTATATCATTCATCGCCGCGACTCGTTCCGCGCCTCGAAGGTGATGGCCGAGCGCTCGCTGAAGAATCCAAAAATTCAACCCATCTGGGACACCGAAGTTCTCGAGGTTGTGGGCGATCAATTCGTCAGCGGCTTAAAAATTCGCAACCTAAAAACAGGTGCGGCGTCTGAGCTGAAAGTCCAAGGCATGTTCCTGGCGATTGGCCACCGACCAAACACAGACGTTTTCGGTGGGCAACTTGAGCTCGATCAAACGGGTTACATCAAAACAAAGTCTCACTCAAGTTACACATCGATCGACGGCGTTTTTGCGGCCGGCGATGTTCAAGATCATGTTTATCGACAAGCGATCACGGCAGCGGGGACTGGCTGTATGGCTGCCATCGATGCCGAACGCTGGCTCGAATCGATTGGCGGATAAATGTCTAAAGGTAAAATCAACACCACGGATCTGGTGAAGAAGATTGAGAAGCTCTCAAAAGAACGCATGACTCAAGAAAGCGTTGTCGACATCCGTGCTTTTCGCGACTTGAAAAACAAAGAGACGCCAAAAACATTGTTAGTGATCGAAGACGACGAGACGATGCGAAACGCGATCAAGAGAATTTTTGAAGCCGAAGGCCTGATCGTAAAAACTGCGGCCGACGGGACTCAACTCTCGTCAGTTCTCGACGATAATCCGATTGATCTCATCATTATGGATATCGGTTTACCGTGGATCAACGGCATCGAGCTCGCCAAACTTTTAAAGGAACACGAAGACCTGAAAAGTATTCCGCTCGTTTTCGTCAGCGGTAAGACGAGCGATTTTGACGTCAAGCGTGGCTTCGAAGCTGGCGCTGATGACTATATCAAAAAGCCTTTTGACATCGAAAAAATCAAAAAAACCGTCCACACGCTGCTTGCCCTGAACAAATAGGCGCCGTTAGGCGCGGATGCAGGCCGTGCAGTGCTCGGGTCTTGTGAACCGCAGCTTGGGGTCAGTGGCTTTACATTCTTCGATCATGTCGGGGCAGCGCGGGTGAAAGTGGCAACCTGCTGGCGGGTGAATTGGTGAGGGCACGTCGCCGGTCAAGATAATGCGCTGATCTTTGCGGCGCGGATCTGGAACCGGGATCGCCGAGAGCAAGGCCCGCGTGTAAGGGTGCGACGGGTGCGTGTAAAGCTCATCGGAGTCGGCCATTTCAACAATACGGCCCAAATACATAACGGCTACGCGGTTTGAAATGTGCTCGACGACTTTTAAATCATGCGCGATGAATAAGTAGGTCAGGCCCAAACGCTGTTGCAGATCCATGAGCAAGTTGATCACCTGAGCTTGAATCGAAACATCAAGCGCCGAGACCGGTTCGTCACAAACGATGAACGACGGATCAACCGCGAGCGCGCGCGCGATACCAATCCGCTGACGTTGGCCGCCAGAGAATTCGTGCGGGTAACGATTGATGTGTTCTGGCCTGAGGCCCACGAGCTCGATCAATTGTTTCACGCGGTCGAGGCGATCTTTTTTCGAATCAAAAAGTTTATGGATCTCAAGCGGCTCAGAGATGATCGAGCCCACCGTCATGCGCGGATTCAAAGACGCATAAGGATCTTGAAAAATAATCTGCATCTTGCGACGAAGCGAACGAAGTTCTTCGCCTTGAAGATTCGTGACGTCTTGACCATCGATGATGATATTGCCCGAAGTTGGTTCGATCAAACGGATAATACAGCGACCGAGCGTTGATTTGCCGCAGCCTGATTCGCCCACGAGCCCGAGCGTTTCGCCTTTTTTAATACTTAACGAAACACCTTGAACAGCCTTTACGCTTGCGATTTGGCGCGAGAACAAGCCGCCCTTGATCGGAAATTCCTTTGTCAGATTGTTGATCTGAATAAAGTCATTCGCGTTGGGCGCGATGATGGACGCGTTTTCGTAAGCTTCTTTATTTGTTTTCGAGGTGGTTTCTAACATCGCTTAAAACCTCAAACCGTCGCGCCGGCAATAGGCGCCGACACACGATCTTCTGTGGGAGGGTGAATGCAGGCGGCTTTATGTTTGCCGCCGAACGGAATTAATTCGGGTTGGGCAGCACGGCAATCCTCTTGAACGGCCGGGCAGCGATCGCTGAAACGGCAACCTTTCGGGAGATTGAACATCGAGGGAACTAGGCCTTTGATGGTCTCAAGCCGTTCTTTGCGGTGACCAGTTTCGAAGTGCGGAATCGAATTTAACAGACCCTTCGTGTACTGATGACGAGGGCGGTAGAAAATATCTTCGACAGATCCGTACTCAATGACTTTTCCGGCGTACATGACCGCAACGTCGTCGCACGTCTCGGCGACAACGCCCAAGTCATGCGTAATCAGAATCATCGACGCATTAAACTCCCGCTGAAGTTTGCGAACGAGATCGAGAACCTGCGCTTGAATGGTGACGTCGAGGGCTGTCGTTGGCTCATCGGCGATCAACAATTCTGGGTTACACGAAAGCGCCATCGCAATCATCACGCGCTGGCGCATCCCGCCCGAGAGTTGGTGCGGATAATCGTCAACGCGCTTATCTGGTTCCGGAATGCCGACGAGCCGAAGCATATCGATCGTTTTTTCGCGGATCTGGGCCCGGTTGAGGCCCTTTTGGTGAAGTTGAATAGCTTCAGAGATTTGATTGCCGACGGTGAACACCGGGTTTAACGACGTCATCGGCTCTTGGAAAATCATCGCGATATCGTTACCGCGAATTTTACGCATCTCTTCTTCTTGGAGCTTTAAGAGATCGACAGTTTTGCCATTTGAGCCGCTGAATAAAATCTCGCCGCCGACAATGCGGCCCGGTGGATTTGGAATCAAACGCATGATCGAGAGTGAAGTGACCGATTTGCCGCAGCCGGATTCGCCGACGATGCCGAGCGTTTTGCCTTTTTCTAGGACAAAGCTCACGTCGTCGACCGCGAGAAATTCGCCGTCGTCGGTTTTAAAACCAGTCTTCAGATTTCTGACTTCGAGGAGATTGCTCATCTTGCTGCCCACTTGCTCGTCATTTGTTCATCGCCCGTTCATCACTTATTCTTTAGCTTCGGATCGAGAGATTCACGAAGGGCGTCGTTGAACAGGTTAAACGACAAAATCAAACCAAACATAAAAATCGTTGCCGCACATAAATTACCCCAGAACGGCCTCGAGAGCTCAAGCTTTGAGTCATCGAGCATGATGCCCCACGACGGAGTCGATGGATCGACGCCGAGACCGAGGTAACTCAAGATCACTTCGATCTTGATCGCGGCAACGAATCCTAAACCAAACTGCACAAAGGCCAGGTGAGTCACATTCGGGAGGATATGCTTAAAGATTTTGCTCGTATCACTGGCGCCGATGACTTTGGCCGCCATCACATAGTCGCGGTCTTTGTGTTTCATGAATTCGCCGCGGATCAATCGGCAGAGCGTGACCCAGCTTGTAACTCCGAGCGCGATGTAAACGTTGATCAGGCCACGCCCGAGAACAAAAGTGATGGCTGGAACCAAAAGAATATAAGGAATCGAGTCAACCGTTGTGTAGAGCCAAACGATGAGCCCGTCGACCCAGCCGCCATAAAAACCCGCCAACGCACCGAGCGTTAGGCCAATCAAAAGTGAAATGCCCGACGACACGAGACCGACAGAAAGAGCGGTTGCCGTTCCGTGAACGGCACGAGCTAAAACATCGCGGCCCAAAACGTCGGTGCCGAATGGGTGCTGCCACGAAAACGGCAAATACTGATTGGCCGTATCGGAAACCGCGACGTTCGGAAATAGAAGTCCGAAGGCCGCACCGAGCGCCATCAACACGTAAATACAAATGATGAAGAAGCAAAACACCGCGAGGCGGTTTCGCTTTAAGCGGCGGTACGCATCCCACCAGAGCGAGTTGCGCGAAGACTGTGAAGCCGCGTCTGCTTCGGTGGAACCGACGAACGGAGTGGGTTGGACTGCTCGCACGGCCATACGCTCCTTCAGCTCAACTTAATGCGTGGGTCGACCACGGCGTAAAGCACGTCTGATAACAAATTAAAGAACATATACGCGATCGACGTCACGACGGTGATTGCCTTGATCGTCGGGAAATCTGATTCCCAGAGAGATTTGACGACCATTCCGCCGAGACCCGGGATCCCGAAAAAATTCTCGATCAAAACTGAACCGGTGATCAAGAAAGGCATATCGATCACGATGATCGTGATGATCGGGATCATCGCGTTTTTCAAAATGTGCTTTGCAAAAACGGCCGAATTCGTCAGGCCTTTTGCGCGTGCCGTGCGCACGTAATCTTGAAACGCTTCATCAAGAATGACCGAGCGATAAACCAATATATTGGGCCCGAGTGTCAGGACAAAGAGAATGATCCAAGGAAGGACTAAATAAGCCCAACGGCCTGTCCAGCTCGGATCCCAGCCAGAAATTGGAAATGTCCCGAGGTAGTAGGCGAAAAAATATTGCAGCGCTAAAATATAAACGAGCGAGCTAATGCTCATGAGACCCAGGCACGTGACGACGATGCCTTTATCCATGGCAGTTCCGCGAAAGTACGCAGCGTAAATTGCCAGCCCGATGCAGAAAATGATCGAGGCTAAAAATGGCAAGACCGTCAGGCTCAGGGTCGGGCCCACGCCTTCGGAAATCATCGTGCTGACTTCTTGTTTCGTGGACCAGCTGCGGCCGTAATCAAACGTCGCGATCTGCTTGACATAATTTACGTACTGCATCGGTAGCGTTTTATCGAGCCCAAGCTCGGTGCGAATCGAGCTGACTTGCTCAACTGTCGCATGACGGCCGGCCAAGCGCGTGGCGACGTCACCTGCAAGCATATTAAAAAGCACGAAGGTCAGAACTGTAATCCCGAAAAGAATCGGGATCATGTAAAGCGAGCGACGAAGAATGTAAGCGAGCATATGACCTCGCGAGCGTTAAAGTTTCGGGGCCATTTCAGCGCGTTTTTTCGAATCAACGTGCCAGTACTTTGGCAAATCGAGAGCGATATCATTGTATTTGTAGTTGCCCATCCAGCCGTGAATGACCGCGTAGCGCAAACGGTGAATGTTCAAGAGCCACGGCGATTCCTCGACGACGACGTCGCGCATTTTTTTGTAAAGTACGTCGCGCGCCGGACTTGGTGCGAGCGTCAGCGACTCTTCGTACAATTTATCGAACTCAAAGTTCGAGAAGCTCGTGTCGTTTGGACCCGGGCTCATGTTTTTTGAGTAGAACAGCTGATAGAAATTCTGTGCATCTGGATAATCGGCACCCCAAGCAATACCGAAAAGCTGCGCTTTGCCGGTTTTGATTTTGTCCTGGAACTGCGGCCATGTATTTGGCGTGATTTTTACCTTGATGCCGATCGCGGCCATATTCTGAACGAAAAATTCGGTGATCTGCCGCGATTTGGAATCAGATAAGGTATCGTAAGTCATTTCAGCGAGGCCTTTTCCGTCAGGAAAACCAGCTTTGACCATCAGTACTTTTGCTTTGGCAATGTCATGCATCTGAAACGGATTTTTGTAAGACTCATCGTAGCTTGGAAGGCCCGGAGGAATCGGCCCTTGGGCAACGAGGCCCCGACCATTGTAGAATTTGTCGACGAGGGTGGCGCCGTCTTGCGCGAGCGCCATCGCTTGGCGCAGCGCTTTGTTATTACCCAAAACAGGGTCTTTCATGTTGATGCCCGTATACGTGAGATCAACATTTGGCGTGATTTGCAAACGCATGCCTTTAGCGCCGAGCGATTTTGCAATCTTGGTGTGATCGGTTTTTTCAACCGCGCTCTCGAAGTTGTCGTTAGGAATTTCGGTGAAGTCGAAGTTGCCCTTCACCATGTTCTGCCAGCGAGGCGTGTCTTCGAGGAGTTCCGTGAAAATGACTTTGTCCGCGAACGGAAGGGGTTGACCAGCGTCTGCTAAAAGGCCTGCTGCGCCATCTTCTGGCATGCCTTCGGTCGGGTAAGTCTCGCCCCGCCAAGTTGGGTTTTTAGTGAGCGTGATTTTTGAATTTCGAACCCAATCAGAGGATTTCGCGAGCATGAACGGGCCTGTGCCGACCGGATTATTCAGGAACTCTTGGCCGTACTTATCAACCGCTTCTTTTGGGGTGACCATCGAGAAAGCCATCGCGAGAACATAGTAGAGTTGGTAATAAGGCTTGATCAATTTAATGACGAGCGTGTTTGCGTCAGGGGCCGTGAGACCAGCAATGGGCGAATCGTAATTCGTTTTGCCGGTTTTCATGCCTTCGGCCCACTCGTTGAGGCCAACGATTTTGCCGTCGAAAATCCAGAAGCCTTCGCTGCCACTTTTTGGATCGGCTAAGCGTTTCCAGCTGTAGATAAAGTCTTGCGCGGTCAGTTCGCGGCCTTTGCCGTCTTTGAAAGCGGCGTTGTCTTGAAACTTGACGCCCTTTTTAATTTTGAATGTGTGAGTTAAGCCGTCGGCCGAAGCCGTCGGCATGCCGTCGGCAAGTGCCGGCTGAAGCGTGAAGGGGCGCTTCAGATAATTATACTCAAGCAAGCCTTCAAAAATTTGCGAGATAACGGTCGAAGAATAAAGGTCGTTGGCGCGAAGAGGATCGAGACCTTTCACGTTCGCCTTCAAGACGAAGTTGATCGAAGTGTCAGTATCGCTGAATTTTTTGGTGCAGCTCGATCCAACCAACGCGAACGCGACCACGACCAGTGTGACAACGGTGAAACGCGGAACGAAATTCTTGAACATCAATCTTCCCCCTGAAAGCTCCTGGCGTTGTGTAGTGTCATGTCAGATTGAAGTCAAATTGAACCCTCGCGTTGGCGCTGGATTTCTAACTCTAGCGCTTTAAAAAACGCTCAGGAGATCGCGAACTTGCTGGAGTCATTTCGCCAAAGACCATGTCGACACCAGGCGCGTTTCGCGCCTAACTGACAGAACCTGTAAGATCTGAGCCGGAGGTAGGGGAGCCTAGTGAGCGCCCGCACCTTTAGTGCATTTCACCGCGGCCCATCCGGATAGGCCCTACCTTTTCGGAACGGGGCTGTGTAGGTTCGCTCACCACGAGGATGATTGTCTTATGCGCGCGAAAGACGTGAGCGTCCGTCAAAAATATATCGACGATCTTTATGCGTGCGAAGACGCCGGGCTCATGGCGATTCGTGAAAGGTTGATAGCGGCGGGTCGTTGGGGCGTTAATATTGGCGCCAACGAGGGCAAGATCCTGCAGCTTCTCATTCGGATGTCGAAGGCTTTAAAGGTTGTCGAGATTGGAACGTTGTTTGGTTACTCGGGCGTTTGGATCGCTCGCGCGTTGCCAGACGGCGGGCACCTTTTCACCATCGAACGCGACCGCGACTGTGTTCGCCACGCGAAAAAAGCGTTTGAAGAGTGCGGAGTCACCGCAAAGGTCACACAACTCGAGGGCGATGCGCTCGAGCTGTTAAACGGACTTTCGTCTGAGGGACCTTTCGATCTCGTCTTCATCGATGCAAATAAAAGTGCTTATGCCGAGTACCTCGAATGGGCCGCGACCAACGTGCGGTCGGGTGGATTGATCATTGGCGACAACACTCTGCTTGGAGGCCACGTGGCCGAGCCAGAAAAGCCAGACGCGCTCTCGCGTGCGCAGTACTCTGAGATGCGCAAGTTTAACGAGTTGATCGCGCGCGACCCCCGCTTTTTCGGTACGATCTTGCCAACGGATGAAGGTCTGACGGTCGCGATTCGCCAGTAGTATCGATGCTGAGCGCGGCCCGACTCGACGGTCGTCACGTGTAGCCACCATTCGAAAATTCCGATGAGCAGTGCATGGCTAAACGCTGTGTTCTCTTCGTTGTTATTTGTGGTTTTATTTTGAGTGCCGTTCGCTTAACGGCCGCGCCGACTCTTCGGCCAGTCATCGGTATCATGCAGTTGAGACCCGCGCTGCCGGATCAATGGAAGCATGACGACGATGCGGTCATGGAAGGAATCGATGCCGATCACTTCGTCTTTGCCGAAAATGAAAAGATTGATCTGAACGTGATTCGTCAGGATGACTCGCTTTGGACTGAACTCGAATCAAAGGGGCAGGCCGAACTTGTGACCGGAATTCTAGAAGGTCAAAATACGGTTAATCAGATGTTCGAAGTGGGCGAAACAAATCTCTTAGATCAAAAGCTTGAAACCAAAGAGCGCTTCAAAATCCTCACGCTCCACTCCAAACAAGAACTACCCGCAGGAGCCGTTGAGCGGATTGAAAAGTACTACATCGCAAACGGCCAAACGCTGCACGCCGAGCTTCGTTGGTATCAGTCCGAAGACTCGAAGTTAGTCGCACGCGCGCGTGACGATTTTGAAAAGTCAGAGCTTGTGGTGAAAGAAAACGCGCCATGAAAGTTTTCACGTCAGTCACGTTTGCATTTTTAATTTTGTTTTCACTGAGTTCGTTGGCGTTTTCGGTCTCGCCGAAATGTGAAAAAGAAGTCGGCGATGTTTCTTCGTACATGAAAGTGGGAATGCCGGCCGACACTCCGCCCGAAAAGATTTACCGCTTTCTGAAAATTCGCGACGACCTCGGCGAGGCGCTGACGACTGAACCAGGAAAAGCTGACTGCCTTTCAAAAATTTACAAAGCCGGAATGGAAGAAGAGGCCGACTACTGGGCCAAGCGTTTACCTGAAGGCTGCGAGGTCGACAATAGCGGCAATTTTCAAGGGACGTGCGACGCAGATTCAGAAGCGGTCAAAAGCACGAAATTTATCGAGACTCTTCAAAGCGATATCGCCGATGAAGCCGCAGCGCTAAAAGAAGCGTCTGATGCCGTCAAAGCCGAAGACGCATCGGGTGGGCCTGCGTGCCCGGCCGCAGCTGCGCTGTCGCCCGCGCAAACTCTCGCGCAAGCCACCGACGTTCTTTGTTGCGGAACGAAAGCAGGTGGCGGCGGAGCCGTTCGCGGAGTTGAAACCGAATTGAGCTACGCCGACTGCCTCACCAAAACCCGTCCTTCGAAATTCACCGCGGGCGGCTTCGCATATGGGGCGGGAGCCTGCGCCGTCAATGGCGCGTGGGCGGCTATCAAGCAAATGTTCAGCGGATTTACGGCGATCTATACGGTGGGTTCTAACCTCTGGGGCGCGCGCGCGCAGATTTATTCTCTGCTCACCGATCGATCTGTTTTTTCAAAGTTTATGACCAAGATCGGCCAGATGGTGCAAGGACTTTTGCGAAGTGGCAAAGACAACGTGAACGCAATTTTGAACTGCTACAATGGTTACGAAGGCACGCAGTATACGTGCAAATTGGTTGGCGACGTGATCGGGCTTTGCGCCGCGCCTAGCGTCT
>JAYTHQ010000313.1:0-10269 GCA_043732445.1 Bdellovibrionales bacterium
CTCAACCAGCGGTTCTTAGCATCCAATGCGCATCAAGCATGTTCGATCATCCGGCCAAAACCCGTTCCGTGGTCGAATCGAGCTGGATATTCGGGCATACGCTGATATCGAAGAGTGCAAAAGAATGTCCGGAAAAAGATGATGGCGCTCATGCCGTATTGATTGCCGGGCAAAAGATGATTCACGGTGCTTGTCATTACCTGATCCGCAACTCATGGGGCAGTTTTTGGCGCGGATCGGGCGCGACTCAATGCTCGTGTCGAACATATTCTGGTGAATATAAGGATAATTGCGCCTTTGATGAAGTTCAGAAATTCAAAGGCTGCTGGTATAAAAAAAGTGACGTGATTGCGAATACGATCGGGGTGCAGTCTTATGAATAGACTTATATTTTTTTGCGTTCTTCTTGCCGCCGCGCCGACGCTAGCTTGTAACTCGATAACGTGGGTTGCAGATCACAGATCGTATAACGTTTGCTACATTTCGAAATACCACGCTTTCTTGTCAAGCTCGTGTTCTGACTCTTCGTGCGGAGCCATCGCTTTAGTAAATTCAAAGTTAGATCGACATATGATGCCCGGCGATCGGCAGCTGATTAAAAACCCAGGCGCTGAGATTTGCGAGCAACTTGGCGGCGAAGTAGCTATCGCGCACGATTCGACGGGTGATGAAAGCGCGTTTTGCGAAGCTACGGATCACTCGGTCATTGACCTCTCTTCACTCGCGCGTAACTACAAACGTTAGAGCGATCCATTTTCAGGACTCGGCAATCTTTGACCACTGTATCGAATCTGTCCAAGATTCTGAACTCTTCCGCAACGGGCCGGCGCGGCCCGTTGCAGATTGCGTGTTAGCATCATTTTTTGTCTGCGAATTAAATGAAAAACGTGAGATTCATTTTAGAAGCTTCGGCGTCTTGTGGCTTCGGGAATTCTTCCGCCTCCACTAATAGTCTGTGCCCCTATTTCGAAAAAGCGAGTGCATCAGTCATGAATGGCCATTCTGCAAAGAATTGGTCGATAGATTCTTTACTGACTTCGATCACTCCGTGCATTGAAAGAGGATCACCCAATGACCAAAGTGATCGACGTTTGATATCGGCTTATCCGGATGCGGGATCCGCCCTCGTGTACCGTAATGGTGTAAATAACGATGTGTTGAATCGAGTACTAATCCCCAACTCGTTCGCGGATCGCCACTTATTAAAACGATCTCGCCGTTTTGCACAGCTTCGATGACGCTGGACGAAGTGGCGTTGGATTTAGAGAAAATCGAGAATGCCGAATTTGGCCTTCAGTCGGCAGCCGATATCCAAAAGTTCTTAAACGCTGAACACGCGAAACGTCAGCCCTACTTAAAAGAGCAGATCGTTGATTTGATAAACCTTTGCTCGGGCCTCAGCTGCCGGCAAATCGAGACCGAACTCTTAAGCCGTAATCCGCAGCTTGATTTCAAAGAATCAAAAAAGATGATTTCGAAAGACCGAATGCAAATCACCTACACAACCGTGATGACGACCGAAGAACAGCTTCAGCGGATTAAAGAGCTACGTTCGCACGCGAGCCCTCACATGAACCGAGAGCAACTGATCGATTACATGGCTGAGGTTGCGCTCGAGCGAATTGATCCGCGTCGAAGGGATGCGCGGGCTAAAAAACGTAAATTGAACAGGCCGAAAATTCGAAGCTCCGGCGCCGGAACCAGAGCCGACTCGTTACGTAAATGCCGAAAGCCAGCGTGAGGTTCGGAAACTTAATCAAGTTCAGGGCTGCGCATTTACCGATGAGGCGACAGGCCGTCGTTGCGGATCAACGCATCAAGAACAATTCGATCATGTCCTCGAATACTCGCGTGGTGGCTCTAATGAGGCCAACAACCTTCCAATCTTCTGCGTAAAGCACAACCGATTTCGCTGGCGCCACAGATCCGTGAGCCAGAGGACACGTATCGCAGACGAAAAACGGCTGATGACGATGAACGATTCATTTTGAGAAAACCACTAAATTTATAGTCTGAATCAACCAGAGCATCAGCGCTAGAACTGATAGGGTTCGTCACAAATGCTCGCAGTCTGCCAAGATCTTACGATTAGCTAATCAAAGCGACTAAGGTTTTGGATTTTTGCAGAATTAGCGCCGACAGACTTTAGTCGTATAGAAGAACAACCGAATAAAGATCTAGTTGGAATGCTCCAACGCAACTCATCGGGGGATGAATGAAGAAAACAGCAAAAGCTAAAAAAGCGACAAAACAGGCCTCAAAATCGAAAAAGGGTGGCGGGTTCTCGGTGGTTCATCGGCTCCAGCGGAACAGCGCGGGCCAATTTTACCGCCTCAATGACGACGGCCAAGCTTGCATCTGCAAAGCCGATGGCACACCTAGCGCGTAAAACAGCCGAAAATCTAAAATTCTCTCGGCATTAATTAAGATCCGGGCGCTTAAAACGCGCTCGAGTCGTTTGCGGCGCCTCATCGCGAGCCCACCGATCCCTCTGCGGCGAAGGTCCAGCGGTAGCCGCAAGACCAATCTTGTTGAGTTTTTCAGCAAGCACTTCTGGACTCGGATGCATCCCTGATACCCCCGAAACGTTCACATGCTAACGGCTCTGCAACTAGACCTCTTGCGGTCTAAATCTATTTTGAACCTTGTTTTCGGCCAGAGCGATTGGTCGACGTTGCTTAGGCAAATCACCGTCGAAAACATGGCCGCAAATCAAGTCGTCGTTCGCGAAGGTGACGCGAGCACGTACTGCTACATTCCGCTCGAAGGTGAAGTTGAGCTTTTTTCTGACATTGGCCAAGAGACTGTTATCAACGGCAATGTTTTGCCGGGCCGAACGATTAACACCTACTCGGTCTTGAGAAATCGCAATTATCAGTACAGCGCACGATTCAAAACTGATGGTCTCGTTTGCAAAATTCCAACTGAACTTATTCAAACTCGTCTGCGATCTCAAACTGAGCTTGCAAAATATTTGATCGCGATGACCGAAGATCCGGATCTGCGCCGAATGTCGAAAGACATCGAGTCGTTCGGGTGCAGCACCGAATTCAAAATTTATCTGATTTCGTTTCTCGAGAAAAAAAGTTGTACGCCGCAAGAATGGCTAACGAACCCGAAAGAAGCTACGACCGAAGCTTTCTTTTTACTTGAAGGACAGATCGTTCAGCAGCGCGGCGAAGGCGAGAACGCGAGCGGCAATAAAGTTCGTCAGTGGCAGATGCCGGCGCGCACTTGGCTCATGTGGCGCGCGTTATTGAGCGGGGCTCCAAGTCCACACATTTTAAAGACGATCTCGAACGCGACGGTTCTCACTCTCGCGAAGGTTCATTTCCAGATCTTGCGAGCGCAGTTTCCAAATGATCTCGAAGTTTACTCAAACTCGATTTTATCCGGCTCGAAATCAACCGATGACTTGGGCGACGAAGCCTCTGAAGACATCGACCTAGAAGAAATTATTGCGGCAAGCTCCGTGCGGCGCCCGCTCTGGAAGTCGTACCCGTGGATTCAACAGAGTGATCAAATGGACTGCGGCCCTGCCTGCATGGCCATGGTGTCACGTTATTACGATCGTAAGCTCAACATTCAATATTGGCGCAATCAGCTCTCAACGAATCGTGAAGGCACGAGCCTTTACGACTTAGCCCAGTCGTCAGAGCGTTCGGGCTTTACTGCCTACGCGCTCGAAGTTGAAGATCTCTCGACCCTCGATTCTGGCTTCTTTCCGGCAATTGCGCTTCGCAAGTATCATTACATCGTCATTTACAAGGTCACAAAATCGACGGTCATCGTCGGTGACCCGAGCGTCGGTATCGTCAAAATGTCGCGCGAAAATTTTGCCGAGGGTTTCGAAAATGCAGTTCTGTTTCTTAAGCCTACCGCGAAGTTCTTCTCGATTCCCGAATCAAAAGATTCGTATTCACATTACTGGAGCATGGCGAGCGGCTTACAGAAAGAAATTGCTCTCAACTTTCTCGTTTCGCTCATGATCGTGGGTCTCGGACTTTTCTCACCAATGCTCAGTCAGATTTTTTTGGATGACATTTTAGTTCGTCGCGACGTCGACATGCTGAAGTTAGCGCTCGCCGGGGCGGCCGTCTTAACTGTACTTAAGGGCTTTCTCGGCTGGACCAGAGCGTATTACGCAAACTATTTAGCGACCAAATTCGACTTCAACTCGCACAGCATGTTCATGAAAAAGATGCTGTCGCTAAATTACAAATACTTTGCCGATCGACACGTCGGTGATTTTTCGAGACGCGTTCATGAGCTGACCAAAATAAAGACGTTCTTGCTCGAGTCCGTCGAAGCAATGATTCTCTCGGTCTTAAGCTTAGTCATCTACGTAGCGGCTCTTTTTCTTTATTCTCCCATGGTGGCGCTCACGGTTCTTGGCACAACACCCGTCTTCTTTTTGATTTCGTTCTTTGCGGGCAAGCGGCTCTCGCAAGCCTACCAAGTTGTCTTCAAAGAAAGTGCCGACTTAGAAAGTAATCTCACCGACACCGTTAAAGGCATCTCAACCGTGAAGGCGTTGGGAGCTGAGCTTTCGAGTCGTTGGCGCTACGAAGAAAAGTTTATCAGGCTCTTGAGAGCCGATCGAAACTTTACGCTGACGGCGGCTACCGCGGGTGTCGTTGCTCAATTCTACTCTCAATTCGTGAACTTCTTGATCATGGGGTTAGCAGCCTACATGGCCATCAAAGGCGAATTGAGTCCTGGTCAAGTCGTCGCGACAACGATGATTGCAGGTAACGTCTTAGCTCCACTTACCGCGCTCGCAGAACAGATCGGACATATTCAAGAAGTAAAATCGGTCTGCGAGCGTCTGAACGATGTTCTTCTCGCTCCGAGCGAAAAAGTTAAAAACAAAGGCCAACTCCGCAAGGACTTTTTGCGAGGCGAAATTGAATTTCAAGATGTCTGGTTTCGCTACGGCGGCGAAGGATCAGATTGGGTGCTTAAAGGCCTCAGCTTCAAAATCGAGGCGGGTCAAAACGTAGCGTTTGTTGGGCCTAGCGGTTCAGGCAAATCGACGATCGCAGCTCTGATCGGCCGAATGTTTGAACCTACGAAAGGTCAGATATTCATCGATGGCCGCGATTATCTTGAATACGACGTTGATTGGTTGCGGGCGCAAATCGGCGTTCTGCACCAAGAAAGTCATTTGTTTCAAGGATCGATTCTCGAGAATATTTCGATCTCGGATCCGAATCCGCAAATTTCAAAGATCGTTGACGCCGCCACGAAGGCCGCTGCCGACGAATTTATACAGAAAAAGCCTGGCGGCTACGATTATCACATCTCGCCCGGCGGACTCGGTCTCTCGGGAGGTGAAAAGCAGCGCGTATCGCTAGCTCGTACACTCTACCGCGAGCCTCGAATTCTTTTACTTGATGAGGCAACGTCAGCCCTCGACGGAATCGCCGAAGCTCAGCTTTTGGGAAATCTAAAAAGCCAAGCACAACAACTCACAACAATTAACATCGCTCATCGCTACTCGACCGTGAAATATTCTGACTTTGCGCTCGTCTTAAAAGACGGCCACATCGTGGGCTTCGGTTCACACGAAGAGTTGAGCGAAGAGAACGAAGTTTACCAACAGCTCTTTAGTCCGCAACTCGAAGCTCGTACAAACATGAAAAACGTGCGTGCACTTAACCCGGAGGCCGCATGAACGAAGTGCCTTCAAGTCATGATACCCGCGCCCATCTGAGCTGGGGTGCCGTAGCATTCATTGATTCGCCTTCACCATTTGTCTTAGCCCTAGCGGCTAGCCTGCTTGGCGTAACGTTTGTTGGCTGCTTTATTGCGTCGTTTTTTATTCAGCTTGATGTCGGCGTTAAAGCGCAGGGAGTGACCGACTACATGAGCGGTGTCAAAGACGCCGTCGCGCTGACTTCGGGTCAAGTGTATTACCTGCCGGTCCGTGAAGGCGATCATATCAAAAAAGACCAGACGGTCGCTTGGGGTCGGAGGCCCGGGACACATGAGATTCAGTGGCGCGAGTACATCACCGCACTCGGAAACGACCTAGCCGCCCTCGACCAATCGCAAGCGACTCGAGTCGCGAGTCTACTAAGCACAACCTCTCTCGAAGATGCGAGTCTAAAGGCGCTCCTGATCGACGTCCGGCAAAAGCAAACTTACTTCGCGAGAAATTTGTCTGACGCGATCTCAAAGACAAAGCGCGAGCTGGCCCCCCTTCGCCGGCGCCAACAAATTATCGCGGAACAGTTGCGCTATATTCGAAAATCGAATCTCGTCTCTTATCTGCTGATGCAAAAGCAGTCGCTTGAAGAAGAGAGTGGCCGCATCGAACAGCAAATTACCGCTTCCGAAAACTCACTGTCGAACCGGACCTTCGAGTCGAGAGAAGAGACAAAAAAATCTCTTCATTTAGCGATCGCCGCTCTTCAAAATTATGTCGCTCTCCATCAAATCAAGTCGCCGGTCAGCGGCACAGTTGGTCGTCTCGCTGTGACCGTCGGAACCGTCGTCCGAGATCAGCAACCAGTCCTCACGGTTTTGCCCGAAGACTCGCCTCTTATCGCAAAAGTTTCTGTGAGCAGCAAAGATATCGCGAAGGTCAAAGAAAGCTCGGTCGTATACATCAGCGTCGATTCTTACCCGTCCCATAAATACGGGTATTTTAGCGGCAAAGTTCTTAGCATTGAGAAAATCGTTCGCCCGCGTGACGTCGCCTCTGATGCTGTCGACACTTATACGGTTCGGATCTCGCTTGATCCGAACTCGCTCGTACGCAAGCCAAAGATTGATTTCGACGATAAAAATCCAATTCATTTTGTTCCGGGCATGAATGTAGACACTCGCATTGTTTCAAGACGAGCATCTCTGATGTCGCTCGGCTTCGATAAACTTTTCGGATCTGAAAAATGAGCCGCGGCTTGAGACGTCTCATCTTGGTTTTCGTCTTGGCAACGTCGTATGCGGGTGAAGCATTCTCAGACAACTACAACGCAAGCGATCTCGCACAGTGCGCGCAGGTCCAATCTCGGTCGATCGATCAAGAGGCGATCTTATTTGCAGAATCTACTCTCTCTCAAGCTTCAGCAAAGTATTTGCCGTCTGCTTCTGTCGCCGCACGCGCTTCAAAATTAACGGACCCGACGGGCCCCAGCTCGAGCGATAGTGTCACTCTTTCTTTAGACCAAAAAATTATTTCGACGGCCGTCTGGGCCGAAGTCGACGCTGACCGCGCCGGCGTTCGATCTGCTAAATCCGATGCAGCTCAACGGGCACTTGACCTTTCGGTCGCTGCACTGAGCGACATCGTTAACATCCAAACTTTACGCGAGCAGAAAGCTTTACTCGAAGCACGCCTCGAGTCTTACCAAACTCTCGCGCGCATCTTATCAGCGAGCCAGCGCGTCGGTCTCTCGGATTCAAATGACTACCTGCAGGCACTGAGTTCGGCGCTCGGGAATGAGTCTGATTTAAAACGGGTCGACTTCAACATTCAAAAAGCACACTCAGATTTTCTGGCGAAGTACGGCTATTCGGCTCAACCGCTTGACCGGTTTAAAGAGCTGCCAACTTCTGACGAACTTCGGTTCGACGAACTTCCTGAATCGCGAAGCTTGAGACATCAAATTGACCAAATCACACTTCAAAAAAACCAGCTCGAACGGAGCTATTGGCCAGAGTTTTCGCTGCAAGGAACTTACGGAGCCACACGTTACAACGGACAAACACTCGGCACGAGCCCAGCGCTTCAAGGCACGCTCCTTCTAAACTTAGACTTCAGCGGACTCTGGGGCACCAAAGGCCAGCGTACAGCCTACGCATCGGTAAAAAACCAACGCGAGAGCGTGTTACGGCAAAGAATCGTCATTTTGAAGAATAACTACCGCCAGGTCGATCAAGAACTGGCGCTCATCGCAACCCAGATACCTTTGCTCAAGCAGAGGGGTGAGACCGCGGCCCGCGCCAAAGAACTTTTAAAAATTAAAATGCGCCTCGGCCGACTCGGATTTTTAGAACTCCAGCAAACAGAAGACGGCGCCTTTAGTGCCGGGCAGGATTATTCAGCCGCACTCTACAGGCAACAGCAGCTCCAGCTGCAAAAAAATCTCGCGAGCTACTTTTCGGATACGACGGCCACACGCCCAGTTTCGTGCAGGCTAAAAGCCGCCCCATAAATCGAGATAGTTGCTTTAGTCTCGGGCTTTGCTAGTACCCCAGAAGCCGCTTAGCTGCACGTACACGGCGATCAATGCGTAGCACGTAACCGGCAGCAGCAGGCTCGTGTGAAGGCCCGTTCGATCGGCAATGACACCCTGTAGAACCGGAATCAACGCACGCCCGACAATGGCCATACACAACACCGCCGAACCTTGCGGCGTGTTTTCGCCTAAACCCTCAATGGCGAGAGTAAAGATCGTCGGAAACATGATCGAGTTGAAAAGTCCGATCGCGATGATTGCAATAGCGGCCACACTTCCCGAAGCCAAAAGTGCAAAAACAACGAGGACGGCTGCGACTGCGGCGTTGAAGGTGAGAACAGTCGAAGGTCACGTCGGAGTATTTGACTACTATGGATGAAAAAATGATTCCAAAGTCGCTAGCTGACGGCAAACTGCCAGGTTTTTTATGGATGGGATCGCTTTCAAGTTGTTTGTAAGCTTCAGATTCGTCTAATCCTAAAAATTGTGAAAATACCGATTAGTCATGGTCCCAATAAGCTAGACCACCGTCAGCTACGCAGAGAACACTGTTCGGAGACCAAGCTTCTTTTACTGGGATGTCTTGTTTTGATCCATGGCAAAACAGCCTCCGATCAACCTAGTTAGAATTCCTATTTCTATTCTCTTCTTGAAGCAGAGAAATTGTTTATGAGTATCGGTTTAACGCCGATAAGTTAGCCATGCGCGCAAGCAGGGTTTTTAGAACTTTGGTCCTGGCCTCCGCCGTCTGCGGCTTCTCGCTCGGAGCCAATGCTTTGAATTCTGGCGTGACGTATCAGGGGCGTATTTTAAAACCTGACGGCACACCAGTCTCTGGTGCCAGCACGCAGTTCAAACTTCAACTTCGAACTCCAGATTCTCAAAATTGTTTGATGTACGAAGAGATCCAGTCGCTTGATTTGCGCAACTCAAACGGGGCTTTTAGTTTAACGTTGAACGATGGGTCTGGTTCGAGGACCGACCTGACGGGACTCACGCTCGATCAGGTCTTCGCCAATCATGGAACTCAAACTTTCAGTCTTGTGACTTGCTCGGTCGGTCCCGGTTCGTATGCGCCAGGTCCGGCAGATGGCCGAAGTCTCGTAGTTCTTTTCAAAGACGAAACGATGGCGACCTGGGAGCCCATGTCGGCTCAAAGAATCAATTTCGTTCCGTTTGCTTTTGAAGCCAAACAGGTCGCAGGTTTTACGATCAATAACCTTGTGCGAGTTGCCGAAGCCGATGGCACGCTTGATACCGTTTCGCCTCTGTCAAACGCGAACTACACCGAACTCTTAGCTCTCGTTTCTGGCGCCTCGACTCAATACACCAAACAATCGGCATCAGCTGGATCCGTCGTGGCGACAGTCGGCGGTACCGGCAACGTTGCAACACCGTCGGCGGGTTCGGTGTGGTTAGATACAACAGCCGGTAATCTCAAATTCTACGACGGCGCAACCGTGAAAACTGTCGGCACATCGGGCGGATCGGTTAGCTCGGTTTCAACTGGTACGGGGCTCACAGGTGGGCCGATCACGACAACTGGCACGATTGCACTTGCAACAGTAGGCGCTGGTGGTACGGGCTTTAAGGTCACCTACGATACTTACGGCCGCGTGAGCGCTGCTGTTGCATTAGCTGAGGCTGACATCCCTACTCTCTCGTCTGCGGGCAAAGTCGTTGGTTCAGCAATTACATCAGGTACTATTGGCGGATCAACCGCGATTAACACGAGCGGCACGATCACATCTGGTGCGATTGTCTCGAGCGGATTGATTACGTCGCCGTCTTTGTCGGCAACCGCCATCGGCACGCAGAGCCTTCAGGTTTTCGAAACAACGAACACCTACAAAGTGACACTTCAATCTCCGGCCTCTCTAGCAGTGAGCTACGCGCTCACTTTACCTACAACGGCCGGCACGAGCGGCCAGGTTTTAACGACGAGCGGTGCCCCGGGCCTCTTGAGCTGGACGACTCCCGCAGGCACAGGCTTCATGAACGGTGGAAACACCTTCGGCGCCAACTCTTCAATCGGCAACAACGATAACTTCGATCTCACGGTGAAGACCAGCAACTTGCCCCG
>JAYTHQ010000314.1:0-3101 GCA_043732445.1 Bdellovibrionales bacterium
TGAAATGCCGCAGTGATCGGATTTGAAAGATCGTAGGGAATAAATCTTTCGTTCGTAGAAACGGTCGCGTCATCACCGGAATCAATCGGCCGAGCTACAACCGGTTGTGGCAAGCGAAGCCGCAAGAATGACCAAGACGCGCCTTCTGAAAGTCTTAAAAGCAAATCGCCGTGATTGCTGTTGCCAAGCAAACGCCCGTCGATGGAGCCGTCGTTTTTCACGACGACTGACACATTCTCTTCATCGCCGCCGGTGGCCACGAGATCGCCCGACGCCTGAATATCTCCGGCTTGCAGAACGAAACTCGCAGGCCCCCAGGCGACTTCGGTGGTTAGCAAAACCGGATCGCTCACATTGCCAATGAGAGTCGAGAGATGCGAGAGGCGAGAATTTTGACTTGCAGCCCGGAACGGACCGAGAGCCTCGGCCTTGACGTGTCGGATCCGGTAGATCAATCCGGCCTCGGCTTGTTGAGAATTCGAAAAGCGAATCTCGGTTGCGCCGCAGTCGGTCTCAAGGCAACGAATATGTAATTTAAGATCGCTCCCTTTCGCGACAACTTGGCGAGCTTCACGCGAGCCCGCGGCCAAGGAGAGTGGGGCGCGGAAAATGAGAGGTGCGCCGGTTTGCAGCTTTAAGTGAACTTCGATTTGCGCAGGCACTTTGGTAACCGCGGTGCCAGCCGCATCGAAGCGGAGAACTTCGACGGTGTCGACCGAGTCCGCCAACATGATGTTGGCTTTTGCGGTCGGATCGATCGCTTGTTTTAATTTTTCGAGATCATCGCTGTCGGCTGCACCCGTGTATTCGAGGCCGTCTTTGTTGCGAGCGCCGGTCATTTGGGCGTCGCTGCTGGCGTCCTTGGCAGCAAAGCCTTTCCCGCAGGCTGAAAGAGCCAAGAAAAGACCGATTAAACTGCTGCGGACAAAACGATTCTTCATCGGTTGGAAATAGAGCAAGGCCGAGGCCACCGCTTCAGCTGCTGCTGCCATCTCCAACTGCTCCTCGGCGGATCTGGATTGCCCGGCTTCAGCGAAGATGACAAATTGCGACACGCATTTTGAAAAATCGGTTCAAGTATCGGTGACTTGTCTGGCTGCCTTGTCTGGCTGCCTTGCCTTCGAATCCGCCGCTGCTGTTGGCTTGACTGACGAGGGCCTGCGCCGCGACTATCGGAACTCATTTTCTACCAAGGTGACTTCAGGTGGCAGGGCACGTCGACACAGGTCCATTATTGGAAACGGTTCTCCGTTCAACACATGAATCGCACGGTGCAAAGATGGTTCCGTTTGCCGGCTGGCTCATGCCGGTTCAGTACAAAGGTTTGAAAGAAGAGCACCTGGCTGTCCGAACGGCGGTTGGTCTCTTCGATGTTTCGCACATGGGTGAGATTCGCGTCTCGGGTCCAAAATCTGTCGAAACTTTGCAGTGGATCACGACAAACGACGTCTCAAAATTGAAAGCTGGCGAAGCGCAGTACTCGCTTTTCCCCAATGAGCAGGGCGGAATTGTCGATGATCTGTTCATTTACTGCATGAAGCCCGGCGAAGAGTATTTGCTGTGCGTGAATGCTTCGAACGCCGACAAAGATTTCGCTTTCGTAAAAGCGAACAATCGTGGCGCGAACGTCACAAACGAAAGTTCGGAGTGGAGTCAGATCGCGATTCAAGGTCCGAAAGCACTCGAACTCCTGACGCGCGTTTTCGGCGACGGCGCTTCAAACGTCCCTCGAAATGGTCATCAGGACTTTCAGTTCGGGTCAGGTCAGGTGCTTTTGGCGCGAACGGGTTACACCGGCGAAGACGGGGCCGAAGTGTTTGTTCGAAATGCCGATGCGGTCGCCCTTTGGCAAACGCTCATTGAAAAGGGTCAGAGCCTCGGGGTTCAGCCGATCGGCCTTGGCGCTCGCGACACCTTGCGGACAGAGATGAAGTATAGCCTCTACGGCAACGAGATCGACGACACGACAAACCCCTACGAAGCCGGGCTCGGCTGGGTCGTCAAACCAGCTGCCAAGGACTTCATCGGCAAAGGCAAGATCGTGGCTGCCAAAGAAAAAGGCTTAAAGCAGAAGCTCGTGGGCTTTGTCCTCGAAGACCGCGGGATCCCTCGGCAGGGATTTACCGCGCATTCAGGCTCCGATTCGTTTGACACAAACAAAATCGGCCGAGTAACTAGTGGGACGTTGTCACCGAGTTCGAATCTTCCGATCGGCATCGCCTACCTGGATGCGGCTTACGCCGAGATCGGCAAAGAATTTTACTTAGACATTCGCGGCCGCGGGGCGAAAGCTCGTGTGGTAGCGACCCCGTTTGTTCAGACGAGTTTGAGCAAATAGCTGGGCAGCTAGAGTACGGACGGACGGGCTTAAAAAGAAATAAACGAGGAGACTTCGATGTCGACTACTTACGCTTTACCTGAAGATTTCTATTACACCAAAGATCACGAGTGGGCACAGGTCGACGAAAACATCGTCACCATTGGCGTCACTGAATTCGCGCAAGAGCAACTCGGCGAAGTCGTTTACGTTGAGCTCCCGGAAGAAGGCCAAAAAGTAAATCAAGGCGAAAGCTTCGGCGTCGTTGAGTCGGTGAAAGCCGCTTCAGATTTATACGCTCCGGTTTCGGGAACAGTGATCGAAGTAAACACGGCTCTGTTAGAAGACCCGGGTTCTTTGAACGACGACCCAATGAACAACGGTTGGTTGATCCGCATCGAGATGGACAGCGAAAAAGAACTCGCAGCCCTCATGCGCGTTCCGGACTACCGAAAGCTCGTCGCAGAAAAAAAATAAGAATCTTTGAGCCCGGGTGGTGGAATGGCAGACACGTCA
This sequence comes from Bdellovibrionales bacterium, assembly GCA_043732445.1. Lineage (GTDB taxonomy): Bacteria > Bdellovibrionota > Bdellovibrionia > Bdellovibrionales > JAMPXM01 > CAJYOV01. The sequence goes on from JAYTHQ010000314.1 coordinate 2,834, forward strand.
GACTTAGGATCTGATGCCGTAAGGTGTGCAGGTTCAAGTCCTGTCCCGGGTAATTTCGCTATTATTAATTCATTTTTGTAAGCGCCAGCGGTGTCGAGCACGGCCGCGAGCCTTCTCACGCGAGTGCCTCCAGAGACCGTGCCTCGTTTTCATGCCCCAAAACGAAGGCGATGACCAGGGGTTCGACAGCGATTTTGGCCTCAGATGCAAGAGACGGCACTCTAACGACTCCGAGGCCGAGTCTCGGTTTTGAACTATCTGCGACTGG
>JAYTHQ010000315.1:0-3097 GCA_043732445.1 Bdellovibrionales bacterium
GCCTGGCCAACTGGCGAGATCCAACTCACCTTGCCCTCTTTGGCGTCGGTTTCGTCGCTCCCCACGATTTTATAAATGCGCTCAACGTCATCGGCTCCAGCAACTTTAACCGTTGCGCCAAATAGAATTTTAGAACCCGACTGCTGAGTGGGCTCGACAACTTCTGCCGCATCAATTCGTTTGTGAAGGAAACGAACGCGACGATCGATTTCGCGGAGGCGCCGCTTTCCATACTGGTAGTCGGCATTTTCTGACCGATCGCCGTTCGACGCGGCCCACGCGACCACCTCGACAACTTTCGGTCGATCGACGTGCAATAAAAAGTGAAGCTCGTCTTTCAGTTTCATGAGGCCTTGCGTCGTGATGTAGTTCTTGCCCCGCGACGTGCCCGGCGCATCGGCTTCGTCGTCATCCAAATCGGCGTCTAAATTTAAGTCGTCTTCGACTGCCGTCTCTTCTTTAACGAAAGCTTTGCTCATGGCTTCAACCTAGCACTGTCAAAAGTGATTTTCAGATCTGATCTCACAATGAGCCGAATCAGTCCAGGACACTAGTGGAATATGACGGTATCGCGACAAAAAGTTGTGCGATAATTGAGTGAGAATCCGCAAATCATTTAGACGGTGGTTAAAATGAATCTCTCAAAATTCGTCTTGGTGGTTGAAGACGAAGATGAAATTCGCGGCATGATCGTCGAAAGTCTTAAAGCCGAGAGTGGCGACATGAGCATTACCGTCGTCGAAGCGAAGGACGGGCGTGAAGCGATCCAGTTCGCGAGCCGTCAAGAGTTCCACTGCGTTGTCACCGACCTGCAAATGCCGAGAACGTCTGGGCAGGACCTTATCAAAACTCTCCTCTCTGATTCGATGAACGCAAACACACCAACGCTCGTGGTCTCCGCGCAAATCGACGAGGAGTTTTTAGTTAATTTTCGAAGCGCGCGAGCGATTCCGAAACCGTTTGATCCACACCAATTGGCGCAAATGATCATCCGAGAAATTAAACTCGGACGAATGGATGAGCGCGTGCCCGTTCACCTATTAAATCCATTCGTCGAGTCGGTTCGCGCGATGCTCACTGAAGATATGCAAATCGCAAACAACGTCATTCACATGCAGTCGCCGAAAGTCCGCAAAGGACTTGAGAAATGGGACGGCGATATTCACACCGTCGTGACGCTCACGACCGGCATGTCACAAGCAAGAATCGGCATCACCTTTGACCGCGATTATCTAATTAGGATGAAGAACTCTTATTTTGCATCGAGGCGAACTCAGTGGTCGTCGATGACTCTCGAGTTAACCGCACGTCAGACAGCCTCAGCCGTCGTTGAGCGAATGATGGGGCCCCTCACCGCTATTTTTGGACAGCCGCCGCGGATAGCCGAAATCACGGTCTCTGATCTGCGCGACGAATTGAAAGCGTGTGAAGCCTCGCGTTCATCGGGAATTTCAATCGGAATGAAAACAGACCAAGGCCGTGTTTTCGTTTCAGCACTTTCTCCGATGAAAGCCAAACGCATCGCCGCCTGATAACCTTCTGAATCATGGCCCTTCGATTTAGTGTGAGCGCCTCAGGCGGAGCTCTCTATCATCTCATCGCCGCTCGACGTTCGCGCAAAAAATGGCGAAGCTTTCGCGGGCAAGTCCGCGAATGGCTCTCTCTGTGGCGCACCGACAAAGCCCGCGAGCTCATTGTTTTTGGACCCAGCGCCGGATGGACATTACCGTTAGACCTGCTCGCAAAATCAAAGCGCCTCACGATCGTTGAGCCCGATCCTCTCGCGCGCCAGCTGCTCGCCTTCCGCTTGCGCTCCTCGGGCGCTCAAATGCAAACGATCGAATGGCTGAGCGACGCGCGCCTCTTGCCTTGGTTTTCGAGATCAGAGTCTGATTTTCAAACGTTTCTCGCCGCTCGACCCAACGCCGATATTTTATTCGCCAACGTTTTGGGACAAATCGCGTTGCACTTTACGATCGCGCAAAAAAAGAGCGTCCTGCACTCGCAGACGGTCTTCGCTCAGGCTCTCGCGACCCGGCGGTGGGCGAGCTACCATGACCTCTATTCGGGCCCCCGGCCAGAGCAAGCCCCCAATTTAAACCGCCTCTCGGTAGGCGAATCGCCTGATGTATCGAAGATCTTCACCAAAGGTACCGTCACAGATCATGAGACAGATTGGCTCTCGGCGCTCGGACCCACCGAACTTTCGATATGGCCTTTCACAGACGCGCAAGTGCACGTGATTGGATTTGTTCAAGCCTTTCACTGTTTAATTTAAATTCCAAATTCGAGCCCGGCCGTGTCTTTCATTCGTGGCTACGGCTCAAGGTCTTAACGGCTCACTTTCGAAGCTGGCTGACGTGACTCGCTTAACTTTTTCTTCGTGGCAGCCATCTGAAGTTTGGCTTTCGCTAAACCGGCCTGCACTTGCTGCCGGCGACGAAGTTCATCTGCTTTTCTCTTCTCGAGACGCGCGATTTTTTCTTGCGCCTGTTCGACGACGAGTTCGGTCTGATCGCGCTCGGCGACGATCTGCTCAACGACATCGTGAAGCGCCGTCACTTCGACTTCTTTCGCGTGAAGTTCGCGAAGAACTTTGTCTTGATCTATTTTAGCTTTCGCAAGCCGCGTTTCATTCACTTTTTTCTCTTCACTGTAAGACACCAATTGCTTTGCGTACTTTGCCATTTCGACTTTGGCGTTCGCTTCCATCGTGCGGGCTTTTTTCTCTTCGCGCTTGCTGATCTCTTTTTCTTGCTTCACCCGTACGCTCTCGGTCTCGGCGGCCTGGCGAGCGTCATCGGCTGCGGCCATCGCGCCCTCCGACTGCGCCCACGACATTTCAGTATCAATCCCTAAGTCGAGCTGCTTGTCTTCGGCCTGTGCAAGTGACGACAGCAGAAGTCCCGTTGCGGCGAGCAAAATGGAAAGAGATCGAAGTGTCAGCATTTTGAATCCCCCAGAAGTGAGCGCACCCAAGTGTCGTGCGTAGAAACCTTTCGGGTCCTGAACTCACAATCATGAGGACGAACGTCGAGTACGGGGAGATCCTCACACTTCTTAAAAAACTGTCAAAAAATTCGACAGTGAAGCCCCC
>JAYTHQ010000316.1:0-3093 GCA_043732445.1 Bdellovibrionales bacterium
CCGGAACAAAAATAAATTCGACTACCGTGAGGCCATTCTTGGTCTTCTCAAGCAGCGCCAACGCGGTCAGACCATTTGCCCGAGCGAAGTCCTGCCGCAAGAGCAAAAAACCGATCCAGTCCTGATGGAACATGTACGACGAAGCGCACGGCTACTGGCCGCCGATGAACTGATTGAAATCATGCAAAACGGCCGACCGGTCGATCCGCAAAAATTTCGTGGACCAATTCGGTTTCGTTTAAAATGATGAGGTCATAAAATGGGAATCTCAAAAACACTGAAGTCAAAAATCGAAGCGCTCTCTCCAGAGGACCAAGACCGACTCGTTAGAATGGGTTGGGAAGATCGCACGACGTTTGACGTGATCGCACTTCAATTTGGCATTGGTCCAAATGAATTTGTACGCTTCATGCGCACGCAGTTAGAGGCAAAAGCATTTGCGCTTTGGCGTAAACGCGTTCACGAACAAGGACACCTCAAAAACGAAAAGACACGTGGCTTTAAAACAACGCGCTTTAAAAGCTCTCGTCAATCGGTTGATGGAATCACGAAGGGTAAAAAGAAATAAGGCATTCTCATTTTTTATTCGCTATTCTCTGAGCGTCAGCAACCCCTTAAAATCGAGCATTTACAATGGCCAATACGATCTCAGACCAAAATTCGAACAAGGCCCGGCAGATACTAACAGCTAAGATTTTCTTTTTTCTCGCGGCCGCGCTCTCATTTATTTTTTCGATCACGCTGTATTTTTACTTTGGGAATAAACAGGCGGGCATCTACGTCGGACTTTGGGTTCCGTCGATACTTTCTGCCGGCAGCTTACTGCTGATTGGTCATTGAAATGGACGACAATATAGACACAGTTGTTTTTGTATTGGGCATTCTCGTGACGGTGATTTTCGGAATCGGAGTTTACGTTTTTGCTCGAGTGTCGTTCTCGACGGCGCTGAAAAAAAATCAAGACTAACTAAAAAGCTCGCCGACTTTGATGCCGGCGAGCGAGTGATTTAAATATCGAAACTCATTAGTGCTTTGGCATAATGACGGTATCGATCACGTGGATAACGCCGTTTGTGCAGCCGATGTCCGCTGCCGTGACCTTTGCGCCATTGACAGTGACGCCATGTGTGCCGTCAACGTTCAACGCTTCGCCTTGGACCGAAGACGGATGAGCCTTCTTGCCCATTACGTCTGCAGCCATGACTTTTCCAGAAATAACGTGAAACTTTAAGATCGCCGCGAGTTTCGCTTTGTTCTCAGGTTTAACCAGCATTTCAACTGTGCCGGCCGGAAGTTTTGCGAACGCCGCATCGCTAGGTGCAAAAACTGTGAATGGGCCTTGCCCTTTAAGAGTCTCAACGAGACCCGCTGCTTGAACAGCTGCTACCAAAGTTTTGAATGAACCAGCGGCGACAGCGGTATCAACGATATCGTGCATTTTGTCTGACATGAAAATCTCCTGGGAAAATGTGAAATCCATTCATCCCTCGCGCGCTATCTGAACGGCCAGACTATTAAAAATTGAAGCACGTATTTTAAAAGAAGATGAAGTCTTATAAAAAGTGAACGTATGGAAGCCGCTAGCCAGCCCTTATGAGGCGTTTCGTCGCTTCATCACCGCTTCAATATGTCCGCGAAATTCGGGATAGGCTGACGTCACCCGGTCGAATGAGGCACGGTGCAGTTCAAAGACATCGCAAAACGTTGTCGCCTTGGTCGTCGCCGAGCGTTTGTCGTTTGTGATCAGCGCCATCTCGCCGAAAAACGCACCTTCGCTGAGCGTGGTGATCAGCTCACCCTCGCGACTAATGACTTCGACATTTCCGCTTTGAATAAAGTAGAGCGCATCGCCGGCCTCGCCAGCCTTAAAGACCCGCTCGCCCGGAGTTAACACGCGCGGCTTTAACTCACTCATCAGATCGCAAATTAAATCGGAAGACGCGTCTTTCAGAAACGAAACGCGCTCAATAATTGGCTTATTGATGTGCAAAAGAAGTTCTGACTGAATCTTTGCCGGCAAACCTTCAATGAGCGTGCTGTCTTGATAACCTTTTTTATTGGTCCACATGTAGTGAAAGTAAGCACGTGTGTGCGACCGCAAGTCGTTTGGAATTCGGTGAAGGCGCATGAACGTTTCGATGCGGTCTAAATTATCCATGTGGTGCTCGCGCGCCGCATCCGAGCGCGCCAGCAGACTTGCAACGTTACTCACGATGAAACCAAAGAAACCAACACCCGCCAATTGAACAACGCACGCATAAAGCATTTGCGCCACACTCTTCGCAACAATATCGCCGTAACCAACAGTCGTCAGCGTCGAGAACGCCCAGTAAATAGCTTTGACGTACATCAAGACGTGATCGGCGTCGATCTCTGAAGATCCACTCCCCAGCCAGAGCCACCCGCAGGCCGCAAGATGAACGACCAGAGGAAGAGCGATGCAAAGCGGGATCAGTCGGTAAGCGATTGGTTTTAGCGAAGCAAAGCTGTCGAGGAACGGCCGCACTTGCGAGAGATGTCGAACAATAGAAAACGCGACGATCCACTTTAAGACTGCAGACAGATCTTCGACGGCAAAGGCCCCACTCAGCAAAATCAAGACGCACGCGAGATCGAGCGACGATCCGAACGCCAACCATGACTTCGGTTGACGCCACGACTTTCGTTCTTCAGAAAAATAAAGTGCAATGTTCATTAGCGACACAAACGCCAAGCTCAAATCAAACGCCAGGCTCAGAGTGTGCGACGGCGCAAATCCGGTCACCCGAAAAGGGAGCCAGACACCAGCCGTGAAGGCTCCCAGGATTGATAGTAAACGCATGGTTTGAACGCGGGTCATATTTGAACTTTCGGTCAATTCGCGAAACCCCACGAGGCGAGAAAAGCGCCCCACGACGTCTGGCAAGCCCTGGCAAGCACTGATTAGCACGTAAACGTCTCAAATCAGGACGCTTGTCGAGGCCTTGCGAGTGAGTGGTGAAGTCTTCTCACCCCCGACGTACCGGCTTCAAAGCAAAAGGCGAATCTGTCTTCAGGCCGACCACAAAGATTCGGCCACTAACAAGGAGACTCGTATGAACATGTTTACTAAGT
>JAYTHQ010000317.1:0-3089 GCA_043732445.1 Bdellovibrionales bacterium
AGAATAAAATGGATCTGGCGCCCGCCGGGCTAAGCCCCAGCGTTAGGGCGCTAACACCCCCGGCAAAAAAGGGCTTTTTTTTGCCGTTTTGTTGTCCGTGGTGGCCGTTATCGCAGCCGAGAAGTCGTTGGCTCACGACGCCGCGAACGAAGAATCAAAAGACTCAGCGACGAAAGCAGAAGGCCTAAGCTCAACCAGGTAGAAACCGATTGGCCGAAAAGTTCGGGCCCGCGCGGATCGTCGCGAAACTGCTCCATGAAAATTCGGCCGATAGCATGAAGGCAAAGCCAAATGAAAAAAATCTGGCCGGGCTCACGAACGAGTCGCAAAAACCACTCTGAGCCGCGTCTTTGAGTTTGCAAACGCTCAAAATAAAGTAACAGCGTAAGTGCCATCAGCTCCGAAATGACGGCATATGTTTGCGTCGGGTGGCGCACGAGTTCCCCACCTAAAAATGCGGGAAGCCGCACGACACGTCCGTAACAACAGCCGGCTAAGACGCACGCGACGCGCCCAACGGCGTAGCCAAGCGCGCAAACGGGAGCAAAGAGATCGAGCCAGACACCGAGATCTTCACGTTTCCATCGCAAAAATAAAACGGTCGTTGCCGCACCGAGTAGCGCCCCGCCGTACCAAACAAAACCGCCGCTCCAGATGTCGAAAACAAGCGAGGGCCGCGCCCAATAATAAGCGGGCTCCTCGACAAGAATATGAAACACGCGTGAACCGACAAAGCCCGTTGTCATCAAAACTAAACACGCGTCAAGAGCGCGATTTCTCGAGAGTCCTCGGGCATCGGCCCGACGGACGAGCCAAATCATCGAGATGATGAACGCGAAACTGATGTCGAGAAAATAAATTGGAATTAACAGACCGAAGAGCTCAAAGCTCGGCAAAAATCCGCTGAAGTTATGAATCGGCATGCGCGCCAGATATCGCGGCAGATATCGCGGCAGCTTTTTCGCGGTGGCCGCGCGTAAATTCCATAAACAACAAGATCGCCACCCCACTCACAATCGAAATGTCGGCGATGTTAAACGACGGGTAGACGAAACGCCCGGGCGGAATCGTTGCCGAATTATAAACGATGGTGAAATCTAGAAAGTCGATCACGTAGCCGTAGCGAAGTCGATCGATGTAGTTCCCGAGCGCTCCGCCAAAAACCGCAGACAAGGCCGCAATCGTCCAGCGATCGCTTTCGCGAACGCCGCGCAAGATCATCAAGATAATCGCGATCGCGACGGGCGGAATGGCTAAGAAAAACAGCTGCCGAAATTCTGGGTGCGAATCAGACAGAAAACCGAACGCGGCACCGGGGTTGTGAACATGCGTGAGGTTGAAGACGTTATGCCAAAGTGACAAGCTTTCGGATTCTTGCAAATGCGTGTGGACCCACATCTTCGTCGCCTGATCGGCGGTGATGATCGCGCCCGCGAAACTCGCAAGGATCAGATATTTAATCTTCATGCTTGTAGTCTATTGGGTTTTCTCGTGAGGTCCAGTCGAAACGCTCAAGACGACAAAGCCCTGATCCTTGATCTGGTACTTCACTTCAAACCCTAAGACCGCGATTCCAAATTTTAAGCCGTCACTCGCATGTTCCGTTAGCGGCAGCTGCCGCTTTTGAAATGCAGGTCGAGGATCTAACTCGAGAACTTCAACGATCAGATCGCGCAAAACCGATCCGGGCGGAGTTTCGGCCTTTTCCGTCAGTTCACTTAAGGAAGCCTCGGCTTTCACGCTAAACGAAACTTTTGCTCTTTCAATCGGTGCCTCGGCCCAACCGGCGTTGGCGAGCGGAATCGAATCCGCGTAGGGAATGTAAGGTTTCAGGTCGAGAATCGGCGTGCCGTCGAGCAAATCAATTCCTGAGACATGAATCTCAGGCCCACCGACCGCATCGAAATCAATTCGGTCGAGCGCGACCGCTGAGAGCCCGATGGGATTCGGCCGATGCGGCGAGCGCGATGCCAAAACACCGACTTTCCGGGCGCCTCCAAGGCGTGGTGGTCGAATCGAGGGTTTCCATTTCTTGCCGCCATGTTCGTGAAAAATAAAAATAATCCAAACATGCGAAAATTCCTCGAGCGACCTTAAGGCCGTTTTCAAATCTGGATCGTTCCCGAGTTTAAGAACGCCTTTGGCCGACGACGCCAAGCCCGGCTGACGAGGAATTCCGAATTTGTCGGTAAAGGGCGAGCGGACCAAGCCGATCGCCCGAAAATGAAAATCTTGATCTTTGCTCATGGCTCGTTAGTGGCGCGCAAGCGCGGTGACGCCTACTTTAACGCTCAAGCCATCAATGTCAGACGTTTCGACGTGAGCACCCGCCGGCATCGCCGTCTCATCGAGCATTTTAAAATCTGACGTCAGTGTTTCTTTGATGATCATTGATTTATGCTTCTCGATCGCACCGCGAATCGCGGCACCCGCCGCGATTTCAAGTTTGATCTGATCGTCCATCTGAAAATCAGCCGCCTTTCGAGCCATCTGAATCTTACGCATCACTTCACGAGCGAGACCCTCTTCTTCTTGCTCGGGCGTAACGGTCGGGTCGACTTCAATCGAAACGATTTGGTGAACCGCAAGATTCGCATTCTCAGCTTTTGCCGCCCGACGAATCTCGACCTCGCTGAGCGTGATGGCCTCGCCACCCACCATCAACGTATCGCCTTTCTCAAGTTTCAAAATTTCAGAGAGCGGCAGAGAGTTAATCGCGGCACCCACCGATTTCATCTTAGGACCGAGGCGCTTTCCGAGCGCCGGAAAGTTGGCTTTCGCCGTGATTTGCACAAACGCATCTTCATTTGAATCGTATTTCACCGTTTGAAAATTCAACTCATCAACGAAGTACGCCTCAAATCTTTTCAGATTTTCGAGAACCTGCGGGTTTCTGTGAATGATTTTAATCTCGCGCAGGGGAATCTTCGCCTTCACCCCGATTTTCTCGCGGTGATTTCGACCGAGAGTCACGAGCGTATCCATCGCGCGAACCGCTTCCTCTAACTCAGGCCGAAGCATCGACAAATCGGCTTCCGGAAAGCTTTCGAGATGAACGCTGGCTTTCGCGTTTGGTAAAATGCTCGAGA
>JAYTHQ010000318.1:0-10165 GCA_043732445.1 Bdellovibrionales bacterium
GCGTAGGTCGCAGACTTCATCCCGAAAAAGCCGGCTAAGAGACTTAAGAACGCGCCTAGAATAAAGCTCGCGGCCGAAAGAATTCCGAGCATGAAGAAGAGAATGATCGCGACGACGATCGAATAAACAAGAAGCACTTTGTATTCGCGGTACAAGAACGCCATCGCGCCTTCACGGATATAACCCGCGATGCGATTCATCGTTTCGTTACCCGCTGGCTGCGCTTTAACGCGGAAGTAGAGCAAGAGAGCGATAACCAGACCAACCGCGCCCGCGATTAACGGTGCGATTAAAAACGTTTCGTTCATGAGGGACTCCTGTAATTGGATCAGTCTTTAAGGACTTAAAGCGAACCGCGCCGCGAAGCAAGATTTACCCAAAAAAGTTCAATGAAATCAGCAATAAGGGCGCCCGAAACGGGTCTATTCGTGACCTTTTACGGCGAGCTGCCCTTAAATCGAGCATTCATGCCTTTTCTTAAAACCAGACGGCCACTTCTGTTAAGTAATTCTTCCGCAAACCCGAAAAACCAAAGAGGCGGTAACAGGTCCATGAAGATCGACGAAGCTCTTAGTTTAGACGCCAAATTTTCTCAAGAACAGACGCGCCAATTTGACGACGGCGATTTGATCTTCGCCGAAGGCGACGACAGTCGCGAAATGTACGTGGTCGTTCAGGGCGAAGTGACAGTTTCAAAACGCGCCGGTACCGGCGAAATTTCACTCGCCGTTTTAAGAAAAGGCGATTTCGTGGGCGAGATGTCGCTGCTAGAATCCCTTCCCCGAAGCGCGACGGCACGTGCGAAAGGTTCGACAAAACTTTTAGCTATTCAACCCGGCGGCTTTTTGCTGAAGATTCGTCGTGACCCCACGTTTGCATTCGAAATGTTGCAATCCCTGTCAAAACGTATTCGCCTCACGAACGATTCGTTGCTACGCGAACTCAGTCGCGCGGACGCGACGACCGAATCTCTTAAAATAATTTTGCAAGAATCTGAGTTTCACTCCAACTCTGCTCCCGACGCACCCGATTCCAACGTAGGCGAAACCGGAGTCTTTAACAGATGATAACTGAGATCAGAGACCAGAAGCTTGTGGTGATCTCGGATTTGCATTTGGGCAATCCATTTTCGAAAGCGAAAAATCCAACAGTTGAATTTTTTCATTGGGCCGCGCGCGAAGGTTACGATGTCGTCATCAACGGCGACGGCTTTGAAATTGCGCAAGTTTCGTTTTCAAAAATCGCACGCGATGTTCCCGAAGTTTTTCACGCAATCAAATCATTCACGGCCAAAGGCCGCAGTCTTTACTACGTCATCGGCAATCACGATATTGTGATGGAAAATTTCTTGAACGATTGGGGCGGCTTTAAGATGGCGCCTTTTCTGAACGTCTGGTCAGGCAATAAGCGCGTTCGGATTGAGCACGGTCACCTCTACGACCCGTTCTTTGTGAAACACCCTGAACTCTATGAAATTCTCACGGCCCTTGCCGGCATTCCGCTGAAACTTTCGCCGAGTCTCTATAAACTGTGGATCGCGTTTGAAAAATTCAAGTCGCGTTTCATCAATCGTAAAACCGTCGACGGAATTCCTGGAGAAGATCCGGCGTTTCGCGATGCTGCGGTAGAATTGTCTGAGCGTGGTTTTGACGCCGTTGTTTTTGGTCACACGCATCACGCAGGCCAAGCTGTACTTCCAAACGGCTCAGAGTATTTCAATACCGGCAGCTGGCTTATGGGTACGCCGTACTTGGCCATCGAAGACGGCCGTCTCGAGATGCGCCGCTGGTCTCGCGAAGCGCGCCCGTTGCGGCCGACGCCTGCTCAATTGAGTCAGTCCGCCTAGGCAGATCTCCGGATAAAGGTAGCAGCTTCAAGATCTTGACGCTGCTACCTTTATTCGAAGCGGCCGCTGCGGTTTTTCTTTTTCTCGCCGTGTTCTTTTTTGGATTTGAGGCGGCGCTGCTTTGAACCGAATGTCGGCTTTGTCGCGCGGCGAACTTTTGGGGCGCGCCAAACGCTCGCGATCATCTCTTTTAATTTTTCAATACACTCGCTGACGTTGCGGCCTTGATCGCGATGCGCGTCGCTCATGATAATGAGTTCGCCTTCGGTCGTGAGTTTTGACGCGTAACGGGCGAAAAATCGGGAGCGGACTGGTCCCGACATGGCGCGCGAGGTTTGCGGGTTCCAGCGAAGCACGGCCTTGCTGCTGACCTTGTTCACGTTTTGGCCGCCCTTGCCCGAGCTTCGTGCGTATGTGAAATCGAGCTCATCTTGCGGAATGGAAATTGGCTCTGGCGTGCTCATGTCTAAAGTCATCTCGCGTTTCGGTATGCGGGTCAATGCGAGCAGATGTTTAAGTGTTTGCCGTTTGAATTTCGCGCAAACTCAAAATCATGATTGTGCCGACGATCAAAAAAGTTCCCAGCCAATCGGCCGGACCGAATCGTGTGCCGAGCCAAACGACGGCGACGAGTGCTGCCGATAATGGTTCCGCGCACGCTAAGAGACTGGCCGTTCCGGCGCCGATTAACTGAATCGATGTTAAGTAGGCATAGAACGCGATGAAGCTACCGAAGATCACGATAAATCCTGCCGAGAGAACGGCCGACACATCCCAGACACCTTGAGTTTTCCAAGGCGGGTGGACAAAACTTAAAACGACTCCCCCGGCGAACATGCCCCACCCGACGACGACCGCGGAGTCGAAGCGTTTTAAGAGCGAAACCGGCTGAATCGAATACGACGCAAGCGCAACGGCTGAACCGATGCCCCAAAAAAGTGCGGCCGGAGTGATCGCAAGTTCCGAGACGTGTCCGTGAGTCACCAGAAAAAATGTTCCGAGTACGGCAAGAGCCAATGCGAAAATCTCAAGTGGCTTCGGGATTCGTTTGCTCACCCACGCGTAATACGCAGCAATCACGACTGGACCTAAATATTGCAGAACCGTGGCGGTCGCGGCGTTTGAATCGCGAATGGCAGCGAAGTACGTGTATTGCACAGCGAGCATTCCGAAAATTCCGAACGACAGAACGCTGATCGCGTCGGCTTTCTTTTGCCAAATTTGAAAAATATCTTTCTTTCGAACCGTCTTTGCGACGACGAGCAAAATCGTTCCGGCGATCAGCAGACGGACGGTCACTAGCCACTCGGCATCGACGCCTCGACGCTGAAAGAGAAATTGCGCAAACGTTCCTGAGATGCCCCAGAGAATCGCCGACCCGATCGCCGAAATGTAACCCAGCGATTTACGGTTGGTCATTTTGCGAGCGTTTTCACAACCCTCAGCCCGTCGGCGCTCTCGGAAATTCGTGTCAGGAATTCGGCCAGCATCTGTACAGGTTGGCCGTTACCGCCGGCCTCGGAGTACGCGCCGCCCGCCGCATCTCTCCAGGAGTAAATATCAAGATGCGCCCAGGGAATTTTACCCACGAAAAATTCGAGAAAGAGTGCCGCCGTAATTGCGCCCGCGAATCCGTCAGAGGCATTGGCGTAATCGGCAAACGTTGAGCGAAGCATTGCTTTGTAAGGCGCAAAGAGCGGCATGCGCCACGCCAGGTCGCCTTTGTAGGTCCCTGCATCGAGGAGCGCATCGGCGAGCGTATCATTGTTGGAGAAAAGTCCCGCGATCTCGCCGCCAAGCCCCACCTTAATAGCGCCGGTTAAGGTCGCGAGATCGATGACGGCTGCAGGTTTATCATCACCCGTTTGCGAAACCGCCACGTCAAGCGCGTCGGCAAGAACAAGGCGGCCTTCGGCATCAGTGTTGTGGATTTCAATTGTCAGCCCATTGCGAGCGGTAATGATGTCGCCCGGTCTGAACGCCTGGCCGCTGATCGCGTTTTCGGCAAGGCTCACGTAAATATCAAGTGGCAGATCGAGACCACTTTGCTCAGCCCACTTCGCAATCCCGATGCACGCGGCGGATCCGCCCATATCTTTTTTCATCAGGCGCATGCCTGACGAAGGCTTGATATCAAGGCCACCAGAATCAAACGTAATTCCTTTGCCCACGATCGCGATCGGATTTTGCCGCGGTCGCGGGTTCATTGGTCGATAACGGATATGCACGAAACGTGGGCCGTCGGCGGCCGCAGCACCCACTGCGCGTAAGAGATTCATGCGCTCTTGCTGAAGCTTGGCGCCCTCCCAGACGTCGACTTTTACGCTCTCGCTACCTTCAAACATTTGTTCGATCAGTTGAGCATAGGTGCGCGGATTTAAATCGCCGGCCGGCAAATTCACGAGGTGTCTTGTGAGGTTCACTGCCAGAGCGACTTGCGAACAGGACTGAAGTTCGCGCGACGAGAGATCTTCAGTTGAAGTGCGCTGGAGCAGAGCCGATAATTTTTTACGCGGCTTTCGGGGATTATCGCGATTCTCACTAAAATTGTAGGCGGCGATCTCGAGACCAATTAAAAGTCCGCGTCTTTGCTCATGCGAGATCGTATCGAATTCAAGAATCCACTTTTCGGCCTTTGCGGGAGCCAGCTGAGCGAAAACCGCGCTAGCGTGATCACGGATTCGGGCATAAGGCGACTTCCCGAGGGTCGCGTCGCGCAGATCCGCCATCTCTCTCGGAGTCGTGACGAGTCGCAAAACCGAAACCGGACCTTGTGAACCTTGAAAAAAACAAAGCTCTTGATCGCTCGTCAGCAGCGAATCCATCTGCCATTTATTTAAGTGCCCATTCAAGCTCGCTCGAACTTTTTTCGGGTCACGCGTGTCGAGCACGATGATAAAAGCCCGCGAACCAGTGCGGGCCTCACTGCCTTTGACGGGCCGAAAAGTAGAAATCCAAGTCTTTAATGGTAAACCCATCATGCCGCTCGAAGTCTGCTCGCCTGCCCGCGCTGATTTTTTTGTCGTCGCCGCAGCCGCGGCTTTTTTTGTGGTACGGGCTTTCGCCATTCGAGACTCCTTGGAGAGCGCTTTTTGAAGAACGCTCACAGGCTATCTCAAACGCCTGGCTAGTCAATCAACCCGAACCAAGATTTGAGGTAAGTTCCTTGCGGGAACTCGGGCCGTTGCGGATGATCAGGGCCATGGCTTCCGCGTGCGATCCAACGCACTGGTCGCGGCGCAGCCAACGTCACTTTTGCAAGCATCTCACGGAAGTCGTCTTCATTAAAAAGGCCTGAGCACGAACAGCTCACAAACAAACCTTTTGGTTTTGTTTTGCGAATCGCATCCCGATTTACTTTTGCGTACGCTTGCGAACCAGTTGGCAAATCTTTCTTCTTTTTTACGAAAGCAGGCGGATCACAAATGACGACATCGAAAGCCGCCTTTTCGATCTCGGTGGCAAGCGCATCGAGAACATCGAGCTTACGCGCGATCGCGACGCCCCCGGCGCGCGCGACGTTTTTTGCTGCGAGCTCAAGCGCTTTTGCCGATGCGTCGATCAGCGTTACCTCAACGGATGCGCCTTCGCTCTTCGCAACGCTTGCGAGCTGCGCGCCCCACTGGCCGACGTAACAAAAAAGATCAAGAATTTTGAGCGTGCGATTTTCAGCCGCCGCTTGCCTTGCTAACTGCCGAACGGTGCGCGCCGCCAACTGAACGTTGGAACGCTGATCGAGAAAGAAGCCGGTCTTTTGACCGCCGATAAAATCGACCGAAAACTCAGTTGCCGGCAAATGCTCAAGCGGCGGCTGAATTAGAATCGTCGCGCGCTCACCGATAAAATCGGCTGTCGCTTTCTCGACTCGTTTTGGCTGAACTTCGATCCCTTCCATCGCACGCGATTTAGAGTCATTGGCAAAGACCACCGACGTTCTTGACCAAGGAATACGCACGTCGATGGTGTCCGTAAACGCTTCGAGTGCGCTCATCACCGCCGGTAAAAGTCGATCCATTCCTGCCGTTGAGCTCTGGAGCACAAAACATTGCGATGGCGATTCGGTCGCCAACAAAAATCGATCGATAATCAAGCCCGGAAGGAAATCGCCCTCGGCAAAGATGAATCGATGGCTCTGTTCGTGCACACCTGCCGACTGCCGCGCCAAAAAGGCACTTTTCAAACGCCGGAGGAAAAACGCCGCATCGATAACTTCTTTAGCGTCGAGCGAAAGGGTCCGGAACGAAATCATCGAGTTCGGATGCCCGTAGCCAATCGCCAGCGGTGAGCCGCTATAATCACGAAGCTCGATCAGCCCACCGGCTTCGATGCTCTTCGGGCTCTGGGCAAGTTCACTCGAGAAGACCCACGGGTGACCTAGCTTGAATTTTTTCTCGGAGCCTTTTTTTAGTAACCAGCGCATCGCCTGCATAAGCTTTTAGTTCCTGCCTGAGGCTAGACTTTGGGTCAAGCTTCGCATACTCGACCTTCGTCCGCTTTCACCTTGACCTTGTTCACGGCACAATGAAAACGTCAGCACCCCCTTTGAAGTCGGGATTTCTGCTATGCCGCGGATTCTGTCACTGGCCTCCGGCGCGCTATTTGCGCTTTTTTACACTTTAGGTCAGCCGGCTCCGGCCGAAGCCACGCATTCTCTCGTGCGCCCGCCCCTTTCTATTCAGCCTTCCAAAGCGCAACTTCCGATGCCGCTTGTCGATGTGCTCGCCAAAAAAACTGTAGGGCTTGATTTCGAGACCCCCGCAGTTGCAAAACTCTCGCTCAAGCAAGCTAAAGACTATGTTCAGTATCGAAAAGGGGGTTGGTCGCGAGGACAGACGGCGGCGTGGGCCCAGTCCTGCGAAAGCGGCCTCGCCTTGAAGGAAGCAAATCCATTTTGCAGGATTGAACAAGAGCGCGCACTCTCTGGCGGCGGCCTTGCCAGGTTCGCGATGCAAGCGCGTCGCGACCGCAAATCGTTAAGTGAGGAACTGAAGGCCGCAAACTTTGCAAAAGCTGACGGTAAATCCTACGGCGAAGTCGTGAGTGCCGTTGGTTCAATGGGCGACATCGACACCGTCGTCTTACCGATTGCAAAAAAAGCGGCGCAGTCGAAGACGTGTCTGCCAGGACCCGTAACAACTGCCTTTGGCTCAAAGCTCGAAGAAAATTTTCCCGACAAAGACACGGTCGAACTTTCGAAAACGCTCTATCAAAAAAGTGTGGAGTGCGGACAAAACCTTGCGATGGCCACGGCGGCCTTTCGCTTAGGCTTGATTCTGATTTGGCAAAAACGATATACGGAAGTCGATTCGCTCATGCGAAAGGTAGAATCCGTTTCTGAAGCCCAACCGCTTCACGCACGCGCAAAGTATTGGCGTTACCAAACGGCAATCGCATTAGGAAACGAAGCCGGTCGCAAAGAGGCCAAGGAAGCGCTTCTGCGTGATCATCCGCTCACCTTTCAAAATTTGGCGGCCAACGGCGACGATGCGGTCATGATGGACCGCGTGCTCCTTCGCGATATGCCAAACGTCTTTACCCGCTCGCTGATTCGCCCTGACATGAACGGCGTCATTCGTGCGGCCGAATCCCTCGAAAGAGTCGGTGCAAACCAGCTCGCGGCCGAAATTCTTGATCGTACAGTTACCGATATCGCGACTCTCGAACCAGAGGTCCGACTTTACACCGCGGCTTTCCTTCACCGGATCGGCTATTCACTAACGAAGTTTAAAATCCTCTCAAACCTCTTTCAAGATCAGCCAAAACTCGTGACGGCCTCGACCATGGAACTCATGTTTCCGCTCTCTTACGTCGAAGTTGTTCGAAAAAAGCAGACCTCGATCGATCCACTTCTATTTTTGTCACTGATGAGACAAGAAAGCGCGTTCAATCCTGACGCACGATCTGGCGTCGGCGCACGCGGCCTCATGCAAGTGATGCCAGCGACGGCAAGGTTGATTCGTCCGATCCGTAAAAATCAACTCTTTCAACCTGACATCAATATCGAAGTCGGCACGAAATATTTCATGAAGAGCTTGAGCCAATACGGCGGCGACGTTGAATTGACGCTTGCGGCGTACAATGCTGGATTTGGCAAAGTCGACCGTTGGCTCAAGCGCTATCCGACTGAAAATAAACTTTTGTTCCTCGATTTCATTCCGTATCGCGAAACGCGAGATTATGTTTCGGCAATCTTGCGAAATTATTATTGGTATACCCGTCTCTACACGCCCGAGATGGCAAATGTAGCTCTTGAAGCGGGCAAAATTCAGTCGCATCTCGGCGGCCGCATGCAGTCGATCTTGGCTGCCAACGCTGGCGATGCCGCCCGCATGACGTCACCCGCTCGAAGTCCGGCGACGGCACTCAATCCAACAACAAATTAATCTCTGACTTTACTCGTGCGGTGGGTCGAGTCCGCAAGAAAATCGGTCCTCAATCTTAGCTAGGTCAGCTACACTTTTTGAGTTATCGCAATCTGCGATTGGTTTTGGTTCGACGGAGGGACTGACGTGCGTTTAATTTTGGCTCTTGGCTTTATTGGCCTTATAAGTTTGCCGGCGGCTTTGGCGCAAAAACCGGTCGCGTCGGCAACCCCTGGCTCCGCTCCTAGCGCAACGCCTGCGCCTAAAGCTTCGCCGTCAGCGACACCGACCGCGTCACCAAAACCCCACGCCGCGGCTGACGACCTCACAAAAAACTGCGCGCTTCATTTTCCTGGCCGCATTCAAGGTGACCTCCGCACGGCTTGCAGTTCGGCGACATTAAAGTTTTCGTCGTCAGAAAAGGGGCTGGCGCAAACGCGCTGTCGCTTAAGTTACGGCGAAGAGCCTCGCGCCGTGATGGCCTGCTTAATCGGCGTTTCAATCGCCGACGACATCAATAATCAGCGAACCGATTTTAAACGAAAACTTCAGTTGTGCGCAGTTCAGTACCCGCAGCACACCGAGATCGACGCCTTTCTTCAAGAGTCTTGCCTCACCGGGATTCACCTACCTGATCTCTTGCCGGCTTTGAGCGCTCAGCCATACGATTCATGCGGCCAGTTGAGCCCTGAGCGTTCGTTCATCGGTCCTTGTGCAGTGGGTTTAAGTCTCGTGAATGAACTCAACAATGAAGCTGGCCCTTCTCAGCAGAACAAACTTTGCGAGCAGTACTTCGATCACAAGCGATTCCATTTAACCTACCGAGCCTGCTTAAACGCGCGTAGTGTTGCGGTCGAAGGTTCAACAAAAGTCGACGATGTCATTCGAGACTGCAGCAACATCGTCTCGGATCCGGGCAACGATAACGAACGCGCTGCTTGTTTGATTGGTTCAAATATTCACCGCAGCCTCGAAAAGAAGCAAGACGTCGCAAAACGCTTTGGAAAATGCGGCGCGAACAAAGTCAGCTACGAAGATCGTGACGTGCTTGCCTGCTTAACTGCCGCGAGTCTTGTCGACATGGTCGGCAAAGGAAACGCCGAGAACGGCTGCAAAACCGTTTTTAAAGAAGCAAAGACGTCGTCTCGAAGTGATTGTCTCAACTCGCTCTCGCAGCAGATGTGACGCTGCTGAAAACTCGGTTTCTGGCTTAAATTGAGTCAACCGGCCACGCGATAAGGAGCATTCTTCATGCGGCTTTCATTGCGATTGCTCAACTTTCGGCGACACTGTACGAGCAACAAAAAACCCATTCCCGGAGTTCATATGAAAAAAGCAGCAGCCACTCTCGCAATCGCTCTTGGTCTCGTCACTGCCGCATCGTCAATCGCCCTGGCCGCCAAAGGTGACTGGAAAAAGAATCACCCTCGTCGCGCCGAAGTTGTTGGCCGCGCCAAACACGAAGAAAAGAAAAACAACGATGCCGCCGAAGACGGAAAAATCACGTCGGGCCAAGCGGCACGCCTCAATAAACAAGATGAGCGCATCAAACGCCAAGAACAACGCCAAGCCCGCCGAAACGGTGGTCACATCACGAAGGGCGAGCAAGCAAAAGACAACCGCGAAGAAAACCGCGTCAACCAAGAGCGCAACAACATGGAAAAACGCGACGCCTCAAAAACGACGGCACCCGCTGCTACGTCACCAGAAGGCAACGGACCGTAATTGTAAACGCGGGCACTTAATTTTTTTCGGCTGAACAAAAAGCGAATCACTGAACTGTGGTTCGCTTTTTTTTTCGTCTTAGCCGCGGAGCTGCCCGCGAACGGGCCCGGGTTATCCGCCTAACGCTTCTCGACAATCACCGCCGCGCGGTTAAAACAGTTGCGCGCTTCGTCCTGAAAGTTGGCGAACTCGGCGCTCGTCAAGACCGCGTGTGGAATAATCGTTTTCTTAA
>JAYTHQ010000319.1:0-3070 GCA_043732445.1 Bdellovibrionales bacterium
TTTGACGGACTTCTCCTCCGCGGGGACCGCAATCCGAATACACGGGGCCTGCTCGATTCGACGGCAAAAGTCGGTACAGTGATGGCGAAGTGGGCCGAGTTGGTTGAAGGGCTTTCGAGCGGCGCGATTAAAACAGTGGTCGTCGCGGGTCCAGAAAATCAGGCGTCTTTTCCGGATTTAAAAGCGAAAATCCTCGAGCTTTCAAAAGCATCGCAACTAGTTTGGTTGCAGGCGGGTAAAAACGATCAACTCGAAGCGCTCCCGGGCGACGTGACGTTGATTCCTTTGAAAACCTACGTCGAGAAAGACGGCACGTTCGTGAACTTTAAAGGCATCGCACAAAAAGTAAAAAAAGGTCTCTCGATCATTCCGGCCTCGCTCTCAATTACGGAAATTGTGGAGCTCATGCGCGGCGCCGAGGCTGTTCCTTCGGATGAAAATCTCGATCAAGTCGGTGTTGGCAGGGTCTACAACGAATTTACTCTCGTTCGAGGTAACTTATGAGTTTAGTTCAAAAGCGCACCGAAGTATCGAAGTGGTACCTACCGGGAATCTTAGGTGGCATGACCTGGACGATCGTGAAAATGGTAAAGAACCTCACAAACCAAAAAAACATGATCACGCTTAATTACCCTGAACAAAAGCACGAGTACTCGCCGCGCTTTAAAGGCAATCACGTTCTCACCGTGAAAAAAGACGGCGCAATTCGTTGCACGGCGTGCATGCTCTGCGCGACAAATTGCCCAGCCGATTGCATCACGATCAAAGCTGCCGAGTCCGACGATCCGACAGTCGAGAAGTTTCCGATCTCGTATGAGATCGACATGCTCCGGTGTATTTTCTGCGGCTTTTGCGAAGAAGCGTGCCCAGTCGATGCAATTCGTATGGGACCAGAGTGGCAACGTCCTGGCGTTAACGGCGCCAACTTCATTTATGACATCAAAGAACTCGCCTACCGCCCAGCGCTCAAGGGCGGCATCGTGTCCGTCGTCGACGAAAAAGAAAGACACAAAGCCGGTATCTAACTCGGCGGAGGTAGCAGCTCCAAGATCTTGAAGCCGCTACCTTGCGGCCGGCCTTGTCTCGGCGCGGCTGCGGGTTATTCTCTTCCGATAACCGGGAGGTTCTTTTGAATCTGAAAACTAGCACCGTGTTGATCACTGGTGGAACAAGTGGAATTGGCCTTGAGATCGCAACTCAGCTTCTGGCCAAAGGTGCGAAAGTGATCGTCACGGGTCGCGATCAAGCAAAGCTCGATGAGACCAAACGCATGCTCCCCAAGATTCATGCAATTAGAAGTGATGTCGCCGATCCAAAAGCGATTCAAACTCTTTTTCAAACGATAACTGCTCAGTATCCCGAGACGAATGTTTTAATTAACAACGCCGGCACCATGCGCAAGCTCAATATGCATGACGAACAGAAAACGGATCTCGTCGACTTCACCAGTGAAATCGAAATCAATTTGATGGGCCCGATTCGGATGACGAAAATATTTCTGCCGTTTTTGAAACAGAAGAAATCGGCGGCCATCATGAACGTTTCTTCGGGCCTCGCGTTTGTTCCGTTTGCGATGTCTCCGGTTTATTCGGCGACCAAAGCGGGTCTTCATTCGTTCACGCAGGCACTGCGCATCCAGTTGAAATATACAGACGTGAAAGTGTTTGAGCTCGCGCCTCCCGGAACAGAGACGCCTCTCTTTCGCGGCAAGGAATTTTCAAATGCGGATCTTGGCGGAATAAAAGGCATGGACGTCAAAGTTCTTGCGAAAGCCGCAATCGACGGACTCGAAAAAGACGCACTCGAAATTCGCCCAGGACTGTCCAACGCGCTCAAATGGATGAGTCGCGTCGCGCCGAACTTTGCGGCGAACATGCTCGGAAAAAGTGCTGAACCGATGATCGCTTCGACGAAATCGAAGCACTAAATTCAGTTTAAGACGCTGGCGCAAAAAGCGCGGGGCATGACCGAATAACAGTTCGAGCATCTGGTTGTTTATTTGCCGAACTAGGGCCAGATGTTTTCGCCGTCTCGGCACGCCCGCGGGCCTTCTTCGCGATCCACTTTGTCCCATAAAAGTAGGCTGCGTAAAGACCAGCAGACGCGCCGCCAATGAGAGTCAGGTCGTGAACCCAATCAACATTCGCGCGAAACGTATAAACGCTCATGATCGTTGCCAAGTAGGTGGTCGACAGCGCCGCCGCCATTGTCGATATCCACGGAACGGTCGCGTTCCCGCGCGTTTTGAATGGCGGATTCTGAATTGAGTACTCGAGTAAATTAATACTGTTGAGTTGCGCGACCGCCGCAACATCGTTTTCCAGCCCGTGTGCGCGGTAAATATTTTCTAGTTGCCCACGCGCCGCCGCTAATCGTTTTGCACTGCCATTCTGAATAGCTCGGTGGAGTTCCGTCACGGCATTTAAATAGGGAGCGGTTTCGCCCCGGATGTTTTTTAAGTCTTGGGTGGTCAGCGATGTCAACGCCAGTTCTAGTTTGTCGACATCGGGCAGTTTCGTATCGTTGTCGATGTAGAGACGAGTCAGCGTCTTGTAACCGTCATTCAAGAGCTCGGCACTGTTCAATCGCAAGCCCTTCGCAATTTGGCCTCGCGCTGCTATGAGTGCTGAGCGTCGCTGTTCAAACTTTGCGTCGTACCGGAGATTTCCCATATTAACCGGATCCCATGGCCACGCGTATCCCCATTTGCCGCCGGCCCAGAAGAGAAGATAGGAACCGAGAGCGGCGCCGAATGGCTGGCCGGCCGCCAGGACTCGCGCACTCATGCTCATCAGAATATTGAATTGCATCGTACGGAAGCCCCGAACGAACGAGCGAATCGCGCGTTGCCCGTACTCGTCGGCACGTTGGGGATCAAAAGCTTCTCTTAACCAAGTTTTGGCTCCTTCCCGAATGCCTTCGGTCTCGGCGCGGCCTTGCATCGAAATCGTCTCGATCGGATCGTAGTTCGTCTCGCGAACTTGAGAGGGATCTTGGAAACTCATCATGAAACCCGCGGGAACCGACAACAGGTAGATCCGGACTTGATCGATCATGTCGAATCGGTGAC
>JAYTHQ010000320.1:0-3058 GCA_043732445.1 Bdellovibrionales bacterium
AAAAAAATTGCCGAAGATTACCAAGAAGCCAGCCAACAGATCGATACGCGGATGCGGCAAGCGCAAGAGAAGCTTTTTTCAATGACCCAGGATTCCGAGACGCGCGCACGCCAAACACTTCAGGAAGCGCAAGACGAAGCGGTAAAAATTCGTTTGGTCGCGACGGAGCAAACCCGCGCGATCCATCAAGAAGCTTTACAGCGTAACTCGGTCA
The DNA here is from genome assembly GCA_043732445.1 of Bdellovibrionales bacterium. Lineage (GTDB taxonomy): Bacteria > Bdellovibrionota > Bdellovibrionia > Bdellovibrionales > JAMPXM01 > CAJYOV01. The sequence goes on from JAYTHQ010000320.1 coordinate 215, forward strand.
CACTGGCCTCTCTTCAAGAAAAGTTTCAGGCCGACATGGCCTCAAAGCGCGAAGAGTTAATCGCGCGAGCGAAAGTCGAAGGTGAGCGCGAACGCGCGAAAGCCTTGAAAGATCGCGCTGACGAAATCACGAACCTAGAAAAAGCGATGGTTATTTTGAAGAGCGAAACTCAGCCGCTTCAAGATCAGCATAAACTCGCTGTTGATGAACTCAAAAAAATCGATGAGGTCACGACACAAGCCCGCCGTGAACTTGAACGTAACAGTAAAAACGCCGAAGAGATTCGCTCGTGGGTCGCAAAAACTGTACAAGCGAAAGCGGAAATGGCCGAAGCAGAAAAGTCTTTGGCGTCTCTCCAAGCCCGCTTAAATGAGGCGCAAACGAGCATCATGCAAGAGTTGGCAGCCCTTCGTCAAAAAGCTCTCTTGAATTTTGAAAACGAAAAGAAGGAATCACATGGCGATTTAGCCAAATCAAAATTACGCGCGCTCGAAGAAATTCAAAAGCGAATTCAAGACGAAGAAAAGAAGTACGGCGAAACGTTGCACTTACGTTCGATCGAACTTGCGCAAAAATTGTCGGCCAAGCTAGTTCCCGCGCTTCCTGACCTCATTCGCGAGCCCGATCTTGCCGGAGCGCGAATGAAGGCAGCCATCGAAGCCGCAACTAGCGAAACATTGATGAACGGCCGTTCGTCGTTCACTGCCCCGAGCGTAGAGGGCTTAGCCGCACCTTTAAAAACTCGTGATGAACGCGCAAAGCGCCAACGCCAGATCGGCGCGGCGGTCGTGGTGGTTGCAGCGGTTATCGTGACTGTTTTCGGCAAAGATATTTATAACTATTCTAAGAGTGCCGAAACTCACAGCTACGCAAACGAAAAAGTTCAAGAACGTCAGGAAGCGGCGGTGTATCACCCTGATCGTGATCCGCGCTACGGCAAAACCTACCGCGAATCGTATGTCGAGAACGTCTTGTTTTTGAAAGGCTACTACGAAGCCAAAACGGATTCACTGAATCAGCAAAAGTGGCTCTTAAATCTAAATGATTTAACGATGCTTCGACCGATGGGCCTCACCGAAGACGACATCGTCCGATATATCTCAAAAGAAAATGCGCTGATCGCCCGCCTCGCGGGACTTCAGTCAAAAATCGACGGGGTTTATGCCGACCAGGGTTTAAAAACCATGGCCGAGGCCGAAGCCGAAGACGTCGCCGAGATGAAGCGCATCCTGAAGTCGGAAGCGAACTTCAAAAAAATCCACGACCTCGAACGCACTTTCGTCGTCCAACTCATCCACTAAATCCTCAGGTACCTGGTACCGGCTGATTTAGCGGTCGGTTTTTATCCAGAGTGTGTGGTCGGCGATGACGAGGGCGGCCATGGCTTCCATGACCGGAACAGCGCGTGGAACGATGCAAGGGTCGTGGCGGCCTTTTTTGGCGACATCTAAAACGCTTGATGTTGGCTTGAAAGCGACGCGCAAAACGAGGCGTCCGCCTGTCGTGATTCCGCCTCTGAGGCCGCCGTAATCACCACTGTTGGGATCGGTGTGAAAACTTGAACCCTCGGCTTTGGCGGCATCGAAGCCAGCGCCGAACTCAACGCCTGCCGTTGCCCCAATGCCCATCATCGCGCCTGCAAGATCGGCTTTGATTTTGTGAAAGACCGGCTGGCCTAAACTTTTTGGCAACCCATCGATCCAGAGCTCGGCAATGCCGCCGTAACTGAGTCCCTTCGTTTTTGCATCGCTCAACAGCTGGGTGACCGCACTGGATTGAGACTCAGAGGGAAATCGAGCCGGAAATTTATCGGATGGATTTTCATCGCGCGAAGATTTTAAGGATTTTCCAAATGTTAAAAGCTCTTTACGACTGAGTTCAAGTTCGCCGATCGCGCACGTAAAACCAGCGATACGAACTTTCGGCGCGTTCTTTGCGAGGATCATTCTCGCAATGGCTCCGCCGATCACGCGCGCAACCGTTTCGCGCCCTGAGGAGCGGCCGCCGCCGCGCGGATCGCTATGACCAAACTTTTCTTTCCAGACGTCGTCGGCATGACCTGTCCGGGCTTTTTTTGCGATCTCTTTGTAGTCTTCCGAACGTGCGTCTTCATTTCTGACAATCGCGGCGATCGGCGTTCCCAGTGTCAGACCCTCGTAAACTCCGCTGAGAATCTCGACGTGGTCACCTTCTGCACGCGCTGAAACAAGCGCCGATTGTCCGGGTCGCCTGCGAGCGAGTTCGTTATCCAGAATTTTTTGATCCCACTTCACGCCGGCCGGAACGCCATCGATCACAGCGCCGAGGGCCGCACCGTGACTCTCGCCGAAGGTCGTCAGCACTAATCTCTGCCCGAATGAATTGGCTCCGCTCATGTCCAGAACTCTCTCTGTGCCTTGGCTTGCGCACGAAACATCGAAAGCCCAGAGATATACCGAGCTTTCTTCGAAAGCGCATACGCACGCGCCGGTGACGATTCGGAATAGTTTAGATCGAAAATCAGCTTGGGTGTCCAGCTCGGTGGTGGCCCTTGATCATCTTTCGACAAACCGCCCGCCCAAATCAGAACGTCTGGGAAGTTACCGCTACCACCTTCTCTCAATTCGCCCGTGCGCACCGAATAAAAATCTGCGCTCGGAAAAACCGCACGAATGACATCAAGCGTTCCGCCCCCGCCCCAGACCGCCAAGCGCTTAGCCGATGCGAGCTCTTTCGAGATATCTTTGGCAGCACTTTGAAGGCCCGCAAGATCTGTATTTGTGCCTGCGATCGGGCCAGTTTCGGAAAAGGTGAGCGTGTTGATGGCTTGAAGCTTTCGTGAGTTTTCGTCGATTGACCGATTCG
>JAYTHQ010000321.1:0-3058 GCA_043732445.1 Bdellovibrionales bacterium
CCTTCGATGAGATGAAACATCTCGATTTGCTCGCCTTCGGGAGCGCGGCCTGCGTTGAGCTTGTGCCCCTCCGGGACGGTGAGGCAATAAGCACTCAAGTGAGATGGTCCGAAGTCGAGGGCTCGCGAAACATCGTCATTCAATTCGGCCAGCGTTTGCGACGGAAGTGCGAAGAGCAAATCGAAGGAGTAATTCACGCCTTTTCGCGTCAGAAGCGAGAGCAGCTCGACCGTTTCTCGCGACGTGTGTTTGCGCCCAGCAATTTTTAGCAAGCGATCATTAAACGATTGCGCACCAACGCTGAAACGCGTGATTCCCATGGCGAGATACGAATCGAGCCGCGCTTCGTCAACCGTGGCGGGATCGATCTCAATCGAAATCTCTGCCGCATTTCCTGGTCCTCGGAAGTTGAACCCTACCTTTGCAAGCTCATCGAGGAGGGATAGGATGAGAGAGGGTTCAAGAAGAGACGGCGTACCGCCACCGAAGTAGATTGTCGAAACGTCTTTGAGACGGTTCGCGCCACTCGAGCGGTCACGAATTTCTTTTTTAACCAGGTCCGTGTAGAGATCAGGCCCAAGAGTTGTTCCCCACTGATACTTCGTGAAGTCGCAGTAGGGACAAAGCTGCAGGCAGTACGGAATATGAATGTAAATTCCAAAATTCAAAGAAGGCATCCTTATGACGGCAAAAAAAGCAAAGCTCTCGCCCGCAGCGAAATCAAAAAGCCCCTACAAACGCCTGAAGTTGAAAAACGGTCTGTCGGTTCTTTTGATCGAGAATCATAAATCACCCGTCGTCTCTGTGCAAATGTGGGTCAAAACCGGCTCTGCAGACGAAGGTAAAGGCGAAGAGGGTATTTCGCACTTTATCGAGCATTTGGTTTTTAAGGGCACGAACAAGTATGAGATGGGCGAAATCGCGTCGACCGTCGAAGCCTCTGGCGGCGAGCTCAATGCCTATACGTCTTTTGATCAAACCGTCTTTTACGTGAACATCTCGCGCGAGTTTGCCGAGATCGGCCTCGATGTCATTAGCGAGATGATGGGCTTTCCGCGTTTCGATGAGGCTGAAATCAACAGCGAGCGCGAAGTCGTCATCGAAGAGATCAAGCGCGGTAACGATTCGCCGGGGCGTCAGGCGTCTCGCTTGCTGTTCTCGTCAGTTTACAAAAAACACCCTTATGGAATTCCGGTCATTGGTTACGACAAGATCATCAAGAAAGTTTCAAAGAAAACTTTGCTGAACTACTACCAGAGTCGTTATATCCCAACGAACATGCACCTCGTTGTCGCCGGCGATTTTGTGAGCTCAGAAATGGCGAAGCAAATCGACAGCACGTTTGGGCGGATGAAATCGTTCAAATTCAGAAACGTCAAGCGCGTCAAAGAGCCAAAACAAGACGGCGCCCGCGTGAAGATTGCAAAAGCACCTTTCGAAGAAGCACAGTTTCACATTGCGTGGCGCGTTCCTGGCGCGGACCACAAAGACGTTCCGGCTCTCGATCTGCTCGCGATGATTTTTGGTCAGGGCGACACCTCACGCCTCACGCAAAAACTACGTCTCGAAAAAGCGGTTACGAACTCAATTGGCGCCGGAACGTTTACGCCCAAAGACAATGGCCTTTTTACGGTTTCAGGTTCACTGAATATCGACCAGTTCACCGAAGCTTTTGAGATTTTGAAAACGCAAATTGAATTAATGGCTTCGGCACCGCCGTCGGGCGACGAAATGAAACGAGCGATTACAAATCTTGAAAGCGAAGAGTTCTACGCGATGGAGACGATTGAAGGTGTCGCACGAAAAGCCGGCTCGTTCGAGAACCTCATGGGCGATTACGCCTACTTCCAAAAGTTCTTGAAGCAAATTTACGCTTTAAAGCCTGAGGATATCATGCGTGTCGCACGCAAATATATGTCGCCCTCGCAAATGACAATCGTCGCGATGGTTCCGCGTAACGAAAAAGAAATCGAAAAACAGGTGAAGGCTTGGGTAAAGCGCTTCGAAAAAGACTTCGCAAAAGCTTGCAAATTGAAACCGAAGCCAGTGAAGCGTCCGGTGATCAAGAAAGTAAAATGGTCGATGGCCGATGCGGCGTCGGCGGGCCCTGACGAAATTCGGCGATTTAATTTGCCGTCGGGCGCCCGCATTTTGTTTCGAGAAGACAACGCAACCCCAGTTGTTAGCGCTAAGGCCGCATTTTTGGGTGGGTTACGTTTTGAAAAAGAGGGTCAAGGCGGTTTGACCGAACTCTTGTCACGCGTCTGGACGAGCGGAACGAAGTCGATGAACGAAACCGAGATTGCTCATAAAATTGAAAACATGGCCGGCGGTTTGAGCGCGTTTGGTGGTCGAAATTCAATCGGTCTCTCACTGCAGACCATTTCGCCTTTTGAGGCCGATGCGATCGAACTTTTTGACGAAGTCTTGGTTCACCCGGTGATTTCAGAAACGATCTTGGAGCGAGAAAAAGGTGTCATGCTCGAGGCGATTCGCTCACGCGAAGATAGCCCGGGGCAGCTCGTTTCGCAGATGTTTACGCAAATGATGTTTAAAGGTCATCCTTATGAGCGAGACCTTTACGGCACGGCCGAAAGCGTAAAGTCTTTGACGAAAAAGCAGGTCGAAGCGCATCTCCGCTCACAGGCGATGTCGAATAATTTGATGATTGCGGTCGCAGGCTCAGTTGAAACTTCGGAGTGGATCGAGCAACTCTCGAAAGCGACAAAAGCATTTCCCGAGGGAAAACCGTTAACTTCAAAGTTTGCGCATAAAGGCCCGACTAAAAACGAGCATGCCTTTAAACATCTGGAGCGCGAACAATCGCACATCATCATTGGCTACAAGGGCCTAACGCTTGATGATCCGCGCCGCTACACGCTTCAAATCATTCAATCGATTCTTGCCGGGCAAGGTGGTCGGTTGTTCTTAGAGCTTCGTGATAAAGCGTCTCTCGCGTACACCGTTTCGCCAATGCGCATGGAGGGAATTGATACAGGCTATTTCGGCGCGTACATCGGTTGCTCGCCTAACAAGGGCAAAAAAGCGATCGAGATGC
>JAYTHQ010000322.1:0-3048 GCA_043732445.1 Bdellovibrionales bacterium
AACGGATCGTTCGGCCGCGCCGGATTCTCATATCGTTCGGGAACCATCGGCGCATTCTCATCATAGTCCTCGGCTGCCAAGTCCGCAACTGCAGGGCCATTTAAGAGCTGACCTTTCGGACCGAAGCGCGCTCCGTGGCAGGGGCAGTCCCAGCTCGTCTCGGCATCATTCCATTGAACATGACAGCCCATGTGCGGGCACACGCACGACATCACGTAAAGCTCGCCTTCGGGGTCGCGGTACGCCGCCACCTTTTTACCGGCAATGCTGACGATCGCGCCTTGATTCTCGCGCAGCCGATGCGTATCTGATTCTTGAGCGGGAGTGAATCGATCGCCAATCAAATGCGAAGGAAAATCGATGTTTTCGCTCAAGAAATTTTTGACCGACGCCAGCGGCTTTACGCGATTGGCCTGATAGACTTCAGCGCACGGATTCTCGATGCCCCGAATGAGGTCTGAGATTAACACGCCGGCGACGGTTCCGAACGTCAGGCCGGTACCAGAAAAGCCCGTCGCGACGAAAACATGATCGCTCAATGAATTTCGCCCAATGTATGGAAGGCCGTCGACGGGTTCGATAACTTGACCTGACCAATGGTGCGAAACCGAATCTACCGAAAATCTTTCGCGCGACCAATCTTCGAGCTTTTGAAAGTGCGTCGCTGCGTGTTCGTCGTGACCGGTTTTATGATCTTCGCCGCCGATAATGAGGTGCGGGACGCCGTTGAAGTTCGCGCTTCGGATATAATGATAAGGATCGTCAATATCCCAGAAGAGATGCCCGAGGTCGCGCGGGTTCTGCTCGCGAACGGCAATGGCATACGTGCGGTAGGAGGCGATCTTGGTTTGCAGAAACAAGCGATTGTTCGACGGGACATTTGTCGCCACGATCACGTTTTTCGCATAAATCGTTCCGCGGTCGGTGACGACCCGGCAAGGTTCACCCTCGTGCACTTCAGTCATTCGGGTGTTCTCAAAAATCGACGACCCGCCGCCATCAACGCTCGCGGCGAGGGCTGCTAGATACGCGATCGGCTGAAATTGCGCTTGGCGCCCAAAGCGAAGTCCGCGCGCGATTTTTCGTGACCAAGGCATCTCGAAGACGAGTTCATGCTCAATCCCGATTCGCGAAGCTGCTGCGGCTTCGGCTTCAATCTGATCGATCTCCGAGCGTTTCTCGGTATATTGCCAACCGGCCACGCGCCGAAAGTCGCACGTTATTTTTTTATTCAAAACATTGGCTTCAATTTTCTCAATCGCCTGACGAACGCTGGCGTCGACTAACCGTGCGCCCCCGAGTCCGAAGTCAGAAATTAATTTTCGGTAGTCGATATCAAGCATCTGGGTCAGATGCGCAGTGGTATGCCCGGTCTCGCCGCGGCCGATGCGGCCCATTTCAATCACCGCCACACGTTGGCCTGCAGCTTTTAAAATATCGGCTGCGGTTAAACCGGTAATGCCTCCGCCAACGATACAGACGTCGACGTTTAAATTGTCAGTCAGCTCTGGGTAATGAGGAACGCCAGCAGTGTCGAACCAAAGTGGACGGGTCGAGAGAATTGAACTTTCAGACATGGCAGCCCCTTTATTCACAGGTCTCACTCGACACGTTAGCGCAGTGAGGAGGCCGCGCGCCTCAGGGACGCGTGAAGCTAATGTGAATATCTATTCAACAGCCGGGTCCAGGCGGCGGTGGGCCCGCTAAATTACGACAGAGTGGATAGTGCGGTGAGCACTTCAGACTCAAATGGAAGTGCTTCACGTGACCCTCTTCGCGACGAACAAGTCGCATGAGTTCCGAGTTGAACGGATCGTCAAGAAGCTTTTGGTCTTTCGCCCATGCGCAGAAGCCGTCTTTCACGTGATGGCTCATGTAGATGCGACTGACGGCCGTCGTTTTTTGCGCGTCTTCGACCAGTTCTTGGTGAGCTGCGAGTGAAAGAAAATTCCAGGTTTTTTCAAAGTCAAAATTCTCGACCATGTGGCCATGGCTATCGAGCGCGGAGTCGATCAACGGCCGGCGAATCCCGAGCCACGCGAGATCTGCATCGAGACCGTTTCGGTGCGTGTGATGCGCACTCAAATGCCCGTAGCTGCCGCCAGTCTTCAATGACATATCACCTACAAAAAGCGTGAGCCCGAGTTCACGCCAGAGATACGTCGCTGCGTTTTCTAAGAACGAAACTAGTAGGCCCGAGCCGTAGTGTGCGTTCGCATTGATGAGAATGGGAACGAGGCCCGGAATCGTTGGCAAAAGATTCGCGTTTACGACTGAACTTTTTGGATTCTCTGATGGTCCGTAGCTACCGCGCGCCTCACCGCCGTCGCGAAGATTCATCAGCGGCGCGAGTTTCGTTTCAAGTGCGCCGATTTTTTGCTCAAGATCACTTTCTGTCGACGACACAACAGCCGGCGGAAACGGATAAGCCGGAGTCGGCGCAGGAGTGGCCGCGATCACAGGCGGCGGAATGACTTGCGCGGGCATCTGCGCAATCGGCTTTCCTGGAATTGGCGTGAGCGGCTGTGGTTCTGGCTTAACAGGGAGCGGGCGACGAACAGGTAGAGGCGCTATCGGTGTCGCTACAGGTTTCTCTGGAGCAGCGACGGGCGGCGGTACAGGCTTGGGAGCGGGCGCAGACTTCGAAACTGGCGGCAGTGCTGCTGCTGCTGGCTTCGGCTTCGCCGCCGGTTGAGCGACTGGCGCCGATTTTTTGTGCCAGTAATTCTCAATCGCATTTTTCCACCGGGTTAGGCGCCCTTCGGCCAAAGTTGCAGGTTTCACTTTTGCCGGCGGCTTTTCTTTAGTAGACGGCAAGATCGTCGCCGGTGCGCCAGTTTTCACGTCTTTCAAAACGGGAGGGAGCGTGGGCGTTGCCGATCGTGGCCAAAGTTTTCCGATCAGAATTTCATTTCGAGGAGCGCCGACAAAGTCGCCGGGTTTTTCATCTGAACCCAACGTTTCATCTTTCAAACTTAGTGCTGTCGGATCTTTTTCAGCCGGTACGATCTTCGTCGGTACGATGCTCGTCGGTGCGAGCTGCGGCGG
>JAYTHQ010000323.1:0-3043 GCA_043732445.1 Bdellovibrionales bacterium
TCGCGAATTTCTTGAAGGCGCTGCGGCGCTTGCTCTTTCATGAAGCCCGTCGCAACGACGCAACCCATGAAATCATTTTCGATCATGATCGGGAAGATACCGACGTCGTAGCCGGTCATATCCCACTTACGAATCGAATAACGATTTTCAGAGAGCCGAAGATCGTCGATCGTCTTTGTAACGAGCTCGGCTAAATTGTCGACAGCGGCGTCGCGCGACATATAGAGAGACGTACCCGGGTTGAAGAAATGCATCTTCGTGCGATCGAAGCCCTTTAAATGGCCACGCTCGTCGGTGAACACCACGTCGATGTTCCACCATGCGCCGAGAATCTGTTTCAGTTTCTTGATAACGTGAATATGCTCAAATTCATCCCAATTAATCATAAGCGAATCTCCCTTTGAACAAACTTTGGTCGAGTCATCCCGACTGACCATCAATCTTTCGACAGTGTCCAGGTTCCTATCGTCGAAACTTTCGACAAGCTTTAGGGCGATGTTCAAAGAGTGGTCGGTAATCAGCGAGTTCGCGATTATTCGCTTATCGGCATGGGGACTTGGCGCGGACCGTCTCAAAACGTGACAGAAATCGGTCTGTTGCCTCGGTCGATATGGAAAAATTCACCCGGACTTGCCATTGGAAACGCCAGAAGGCACTGCCGAGGTGGGAGAGGTGATTGCACAGTTCAGACTCTATGAAAACACTCTTCACTTTTACTCTCCTTTGCCTCTCGCTCATCGCTCAAGCCGACTCACTCTGCGGCGGACAATGCGTGAACACGACGTCTAAATCATTTATGAATCAGGTTTGTGCGAATTCGGTGCCGGACCTTCTGAGCTGTGAGCAGTTTTCGATGGTCGGCTGCGGTTGGAAAGAGTTTTCGAAAAAGATCGTGCGCGGTTCGCTGTGCGTGAATGGAACGAAAGATCGGACTTTAGACGCGAAGTGCGCGGCTTCAAAAGAGAGCGACAAAACGTGCGTAAAAAGCGCCGGATGCGTTTGGGTACCGGCCGCTGTAACTTGTCAGCACTAAGCCGGCCCTGAGCCACCATTCGGTTTTTTTAAAGGCCCGCCTGGAGTTGGAAAAAGCGAGCGTACTCGCCTTGCTTTTCTAGAAGTGTGGCGTGCGTCCCTTGCTCGACGATCTCGCCCTTTTTCATGACGAGAATTCGATTCGCGCTAAATACCGTCGAGAGACGGTGAGCGATCACGAAGGCCGTGCGGCCTTCCATCAAATGCTGAAGGCCTTTTTGAACTTCCATTTCGCTGACGGAATCGAGCGCGCTCGTTGCCTCGTCAAGAATAAGGATTGGCGCATCTTTGAACATCGCGCGCGCAATCGAGACGCGCTGCTTTTCTCCGCCCGACAGAAAAGAACCTCGTTCGCCGACTTGATTATTATATTTTGCCGGCGTTGCGCTAATAAAGCTATGCGCATTCGCTAGCGTTGCCGACCGCTCAACGCCCGAAATGTCTTTTGCGAAATCGCCAGCCTGAATATTTCTGGCAATGGTGTCGCGAAACAAAAATACGTCTTGGGTCACGAGTGCAATGTTGTGGCGAAGTTCTTTAAGGCCGATTGAGGTGATTGGTGTTTCATCGATGAGAATTTCGCCCGAGGTTGGATCGTAAAAACGCTCGAGCAAATTTACGAGGGTCGATTTCCCAGAACCGCTTTCGCCGACGAGGGCCAGAACTTCGCCGCGATTGACGGTGAGACTCACGTTTTTGAGCGTGAGCTCACCCGCATAAGCAAAAGAAACGTTGCGAAACGTAATAGTTTTCCAGTTTTTCGGGAAGGGAAGAGGTGTTGCGACTTCTTTCACTTCGCTTGGACTATTGAGAATTGCGAACACGCGCTCGTTCACGACAATCGATTGTTGAATTTTGACGCCCGCATCTTGAAGTTTTTTAATCGATTCCTGAATCAGCGCAGCTGAAGCCAAAAAACCCACAAAGAAGGCGCCGTTAGCGCCTTTAAAAAGAACCTGTTGAATGCTGTAGAAAGCAAATGCAGCGACAAGAAATGAGATCAAAAATTCGTTGAAAGGACTCACGGCTTGTTCGCGCAGCACGATGCTTTTTGCGGTCTTAAGATAATTTCGTAAGTACTTCGAGAAGCGGTTTTCCATTTCAGATTCGAGGTTAAAGGACTGAACGACCCGAATTCCGTCGACAGATTCTTTTAGAACGGCTGTGAGTTCTTCCATGGATTCACGGCCATAGACGCCGAACCTCCGGAGACTTTTGCTGACTTGTTTCGTAACGATCAAAAAGATCGGCAAAAAGAGCAAAAGGTAAATCGTTAAATGCCAATCCATAAACAGCATGATTCCGAGATAAAATGCGGCTTGAATCGGTTCGCGAATCAGGTCGACGTAAAAATTGAGGCCCTGCTGTAAAAGAGTTGTGTCATTGAAGACGCGGCTGATGAGCCCGCCACTGCCGCGTTCAAGGGAGCCATGATAGGTTAGGTTAAGGCGCGTGATTTTACGAAAGAGGTCGAAGCGGATTCCAGCGTTGATTCTCTCGGCTGTGTAATTGAGAAGCGTATAATGTAGAAAGCGAAATGCGCCCGCGAAAGCGTAGAGGACGGGAAACGCGAGCGGGAGGTAGGGTGCAATCGAATTTCGTGTCATGCCGGCGAGCGAGGGAAACCTCACGATCATTTCGGGCGTGAGAATGCGGTCGAGCACCGAGGTCGTTTGTTTCGAGTAAATTTCAATCAGAAGAGTCACGAAGAACGGCAATGTTGACGTGATGGCCGTCAAAATAAACCCCAGCATGAACATCACGATGATGTCGCGCTTGAACGGCTTGATGTACGGCAAGAGGCGCTTCAGCGAAGCAACGATCAAGGTCTACAGTTCCTTTATAGGCATCTTGACTTGGGTTCTCGCCGGTTTCGAGCCACTTTTCAAGTACCGACCCGTCAAAGAGAGTGGGTTTTTCATGATGTCTTCGGGAGTCCCTTGGGCCACGATTTCGCCGCCGCCAGCGCCGGCATCGGGTCCGATATCAATGACGAAATCAGACGCCTTTA
>JAYTHQ010000324.1:0-10000 GCA_043732445.1 Bdellovibrionales bacterium
ACTTCAAGCGACGCTTGAAGTTTTTCAAGAGAAAGAATCTGCGCCGTTTCAGGCTGCGAGTTCAAATCAAGAGAAAAATTCTCGTTCAGAATTTTAATCAGCCCGTCATGGAGAAACTGAGCCGTTTCGCGTCTAATACTAGTCAACATGACGACAACGCTAACATAAGAAATAGCGCTGGGAAACGCTTGACCGTCCGGGGCGTTGAATTTAGCTTCAGTCCTCTCGTTTCATCCGCATTGCCCCCGGGGAGTTAGTTGCATATGAACAAAGCTGAACTTGTCGAAAAGGTTGCTAAGAAAACGCTCCTCACAAAAGTTCAATCTGAACAAGTTCTCGACGCCGCCCTCGACGTGATCAGTAAAGCTGTCGCAAAAGGCGATGACGTGAAGTTGGTCGGATTCGGAACGTTCTCTCGGTCGGTGCGAAAATCGCGCGCAGGTCGCAATCCTAAAACGGGAACAAAACTCGTCATTCCGGCCGCTAAAGTTCCGAAGTTCAAGGCCGGCAAAGACTTCCGGGATCTCTGCAATTAAGTTTTATTCAACGTTCGTCGTTCGACGCCTGCGGGCGTCCGCTGAGACGTGCTGTTTCGACGCGCAGTCGGCTGATGTCGCTTAACACGGTGTCCACTCGCGCGTCCGAGGCAATCTCGCGTTTTTGGTTCATGGCCTCATTGATCTGCGCAGCTTTTGCAACTAGCTGCGTGCTTAAAGACGCAAATTCGGCGAGTTGATCGGGATATGCGACTTCCCAAACAGGAGCGTGCGCGAGCGAAGCCACCTGCGCTGTTGCCGCGCGGGCTGTCCCCGTCCAATCGTCGAATGCGGCCTTCCATTTCTGGGGTTGCGACTTCAGAGCCTGACTTTGCGCGAGCAGATTCTTGGCCGACTTTTCTAATTTTAGCGACCCGTAGAAAACAGCCGCACGCTCGAGCTGCTGGCGATAAGACAACGACTTCAGATGGCGCTCGAGAGAATTGATGAAGGCCGCATCTTTTTGGCCGATAAACACCTGTTTCGTCGTTTCGATTGAACCCACCGACGCAGACACCGTGTAGGTCCCCGACGGCAGCGAGTACTTGGTTAGGTCGAGGGTCGGAAGTTCACCCTCCGCGCGCGTCACATTAAACGACTTTGAATAGCTCGCATATTTCAGAATGTCGCCCGAGCGCGCCCGCAAAAAAACTTTGATGGTCTCTGCGGGCCCTGCGTTGGTTTGAAACGCCAACGACGGACCTGATGTCTCAAGCTTCAACGGAACAATTTCAAGAACCGACGGAGCCTTGACGAGGGGTGCGGCCACCTGTGTTCGCGCTGGCGCAGATTCGTTACTTGAATCTTTTGGAGGCAAAGGCGCTCTCGGCGAAGGGGGCGGCGGAACAGACGTTGGCTGGCGAGTTCGCGTGCGCGGCGTCGGTGAGGCCACCGTCGCGGTTGAATGTCGTACGGCCATCAGTTTGACCATGGCAAAGATAAAAAAGCTGGCAATGAAGGCGGCAACACCGAACCTCAAGGCTCTCGACGCGCTCTTGGGTTTCGAGGTGGGTGTCGGCGAGACCGTTTGCGCAACCGAAGGTTGAACGCTGACAACCGACGGCTGGGCTGACGTTGCGGCGGGTCCTGACTGAGCAGCAGGCGTTAAATCTGCTGCGACGATTCGCGGCTCAATAATCTGCGCGGCCAGCTTGACTGGCGCAGGTGGCGGCTGCGGCGCGGCTGCTACAACCGGCGGCGCAGCCGGAATGACGGGCTTTACTCTTAGAGGCGGCTCAAACAAAAGGTCATCACCGACGAGGTTCTGACCAAGATTTTCTTGGCGAGTCATCTTCGGGCGACGAAGTCGTTCAACGTTTGCGAGAAGCTCTTCGCGCGAAAGAGCCGGTAAATCCTCATTGATCGAGGGGACAGGAACGATTTGATTGACCGGGTCGTTTTCACGATCACGCTTCCGGCGATCAAAATCGGGCAAATTACCGATTCTAAACCAGCGCGTGTACCCGGGTTTCCAGCAGTACTGCGAGTAATTGATTTTGCCTTCGCCGATCATCTCGATGATGTGTTCGGCGGTAAACGGACCATCTTGGTCATATCCGCTGCCGTCAGGCCGAGTGCGTAAGACAATCCACGATGAACTTAAGCGCCAATCGCTGGGCCACCCTTGTTCAGGCATTTGAAAATCGGTCGTCGCCTTCAATTCGATCTCGGGAGCCTGACGAACCGGGGTGGCCGGCGGAGCCTGAAACACGGCGCGAAATTCAGGAACTTCGCCAAACGTTTTCCAGGCACTTTCGCCTTCTTTGAAAATGAGATCCACCAATGTGAACTTCCCGCTTTTCAAATTTTCGATCAGAAACTCCGGGGTCACCGGGCCTTCAGCTTTTCCGTGCGTGCTGTAATACCATCTTGGCATTCGGATGAGGTCCCTTTATTGATGACGGCCGCGCCACTTTCTTGAGAACCATGTCGTAAAAAGTTTCGAAGCCTTTCGACGTCGGATCTTTCTTTAACCAGCTGACCAAGAGTGCTCGTTTTAGCTTACGAGACCGATACGAGAGGTACAATCTTTCTCCGAGCATCCCGCCCAAGATGCGCGAAGCTTCCGCGTAACTCGACTTTCGTCTTGGGCGAATTTGCAGGGTTCGCCGTCGGCCAGTTTGAATTCGAAGGATTTCGCTTAAAGAAAAGTCGAGCGCGAGCTTCAGCGCTTCGATGTTTTGGCTTCGGTCTTTAGGTTTTTGCTTGAGCTTCAGTTTGAGTTTAAACTGCAAACTCGTCAACGTCTCAGAGCGACGACTATGATTCACCAACTTTGAAATAAAATAGCTGATCGCTTCCGTCCAGACGAGAGCGCGAAAATCGCCGGGAAATTTCCAGAGTGAGCGCTGCCGACCGCTCAAGCGCGCATGCAGGTAAAATCCGGCGATCGCCGCTGACGCATTGATCGTCGGTTTTGGAAGATAGGCAAGACCACCACGGGGCAAGAAAAACGCTTGGCACTCGCGTAGCAAACTTTGGGCGTGCGCGCGCTCGCCGTCGCTGGTCCGGCGCGAAACTTCACGCCAAATCGTTTCGTCGTCTTCGCCGTAAACAGCAAGATCGTTCACCGTCGCAAATTCTTTTTTTAAACCGAGATCACTCGCCGCTAGCCGAACCAAGAGAGCCACTTGATCTGTCGGATCAAAACCCGATTCATCGTCGAGACGTTGATCAACATCTGCGCCCGGAAAACGGTCTAGAAAAAGCAAATAGCTCTGCCACTTAACCCACGGAGGCGTCGACAAGATGCAAAAGCTTTTGTCATTAAATTTGACGACATCGACCGAGAGCTCAGCTCCACGCTTTGCCAATTCGAAGTAGACATGCTCGCTGTTGAGGTGAATCTTTAATTCTTTCACCTTAAACGGCGGCTTGAATGCGGGCTTTCGCCGAAGCTCCATCTCGAGTGCCGCGGGTAAATGCGCCGAGGCCAGATGAAGATCGCCAAAGAGGACATAAACCAAGGCGTTTGGATGTCGCGCCCACACATGAGCGATCGTGGCCGCCGCTTTTGTTTCGCGAAGCTTGAGATCTTTCGCCGACAATCCCGCAGACAATTTCTCTGACAAACTCGCCGATGGTCGAGAGTTGACGCCGACAAGACGCATGCCCCTTTGGCGGGCGAGCTCAAAAATCGGCCGGTAATGATCCCACGGAAAACCCCATCTCTGATCCCATTTCGATTTGCTTCGGAGCTCTGAAATCGAAAGTTCCCCTTGATTGAAAAGATCAAGCCATCTTTGAGACGTGGCCTGAAAACACTCCAGTGCCAAGATGACCTCACGCCCGGGCTTTAAATCTCGCAAGAGTCGCAAATGCGAACGCTGCGCCTGGGCAAGCGCATGGAAATCTCCGCCGTAAACAAGATTTGAGTTTTCGATTTGCTCGAGGAGCTCCTGGGTGCTCGAGGCGGTCCAGGACTGCCGAAGCTCTTTTTCGTATCGCAACGCGAATGCCGCCAAGTCGTCAGGCGTGGCCCCGAGTCGTTTCTGAACTTCGACTTTGACATGACGAAGGAGAGCCCTGCGCGCGTCGAGCCATTTGGCTTTTGCGCTCACGACTTTTGATGATCGTCTGAGGAGTTGTTTCTTGGTCACGTTCAGAGTGTGTCAGAGTTCGCGGAAGAAGAAAAAAGATTGCTTTAAGAAAGAAGATTAGATGCAATTCGATTCCAAGGACGGACAGCATGACAAAAACTTCCCGACGCTTTCTCTGGCTCGCCGCACTAACCGCTTTTCTAAGCGTTCTCGTTCACGCCTACCTCTACCGCCAACATCTCGCGCTTCAATCTGGCGAATACTCCCGGAGCCTCTGCGATATTAATGAAAAGTTCGACTGTTCTGCCGTCGCCGCCAGCAAGTACTCGGAGCTTTTTGGTATTCCGGTCGCACTTTGGGGTCTCATTGTAAATGGCGCCTTCTTGATTTTAGCCGGCATTATCCTGCCGATGACTGACCAAGACAAAAAGCCAGCCGCCCGCAGAAACGTCTGGCTCATATCTGTTTTCATCGTTTTCGCAACGGTCGTCATGGGCTCTATTTCCATGTTTCTGCTTTCTAAATTCTGCGCGTTTTGCATGTCGGTCTACGTCCTTTCGATTTTGATGCTGATCTTTGTTTGGCTCGCATTCAAAGGCGATTCCTTGCTCGCCAACATCCGGGCAAAAGATTTCATTCCGTTGGTCTCGCTCGGCGTTGTGGGCTTTCTGGCGGGCTTCATTATTCATTCGGCCATGAAGAGCGTGTATGATCCGAATTCTGAAGCGAACGAAAAAGCTCAGGCCACCTTCGTCACTGATTGGGCAGCGGCTCCCACCCAAGATATTAAATTGGTAGATCCGCTCGTAATCGGCCCCTCTGCCGAAACCGCAAAGATGACAATCGTTGAATTTGCAGACTTCCGCTGCATCCACTGCAAGCATGCAGCACCCATCCTGCACGCCTTTGTCGCGTCTCACCCCGATGTTCGACTTGAGTTTCAACCGTGGCCCCTCGACGGCGAATGCAATGCAAGCCTCACTCAGACCAATGGAGCGTCGTGCCTGCTGGCGCGCGCGGTCTGGTGTTCGCAGAAGCTGAAACAACAAGGCTGGGCCGCGCATGATTATATTTATGGCTTAGACGAGATCTATAAAGACGTCGGTCAGGTGCGATCAGCCTTGCCAGAGATTGCAAAGGCCGCGCTGGTTTCGCCAGACGAGTTAAAGACGTGCGCCGACTCAGATGAGGCGAAAGCGGCTGTGCGCCAACAGGCCGAGGTCGGATCGGCCCTGAATCTCCAGGGAACGCCCACTATTTACGTCAATAGAAAGCAGCTCAGCGGTGGTCAGTCATTGCCGATTCTTCAAGGTGCGTACAAGACGCTTTGACGACCTCAGAGACCAAGTTTATCAAAAGCGAAATTTGTGATTGTGCCTAACATGTCGTCGGTCACAATATTCGCAGACGGCAGAACGCCTTTTGAAAGCTCAATAAGAAAACCCACAACTAACATTGCAAAAATGCAGAAGATGACCGCTTTCACGACCCACACTGTCGAGCGGACGTCCTCGAGTTTAACCTCTTGCTCAATTTGCACAATTTTTTTTAAGGTTACTTTGAGATCTTCAAAATGCGATATCGCGCGGTCATAAAGATCTTGCTGTCTCGACATGTTCAAATGGTGCATGCCAGGAAATGAGCGCTTCGCGCGAACTGCATTGATGAGATCGGCGGAATAAGTCAAATAACGTTCGGCTCTAGAACGAAACTGCGGATAATCACTCTTGGACTCCACGTATTGCTGAAGCTCTTCAAGCGCTTTCGCGTAATTTTCGGATGCGACATAGGTAAGAATAATTGAGCGAACGTCGTCGCGGGCCCCGTGTTCGTTCATCGAAGCACGCATCCGCGCGGAGATTTTCGACCCCATGTCTCGAGCTTGATGTTGTTCCGCGACCTTCAGGGCGACGTCGATGCCTTGCGCTTTCATACTGATCTTTTCGGTTTACGGGATAAAGGTCTTAACATCTCGAAACCAGACCTAGACCACGGCCTCGATATTTTGACAGGCGGCGCCTCTTTTTGAGACGATCGTCCAAGGAAATAAGTCCGTTACGTGTCAGTCCATGGAAAGGGCAACGATGAACGACGTTAGGCAACGAGCCCAAGACGAATACGTGATCTCAAATCTTTCGGATACCGTTCAAGAAGTGAACGCAATGCCAATCCCACTTCCGCTCGAGATACCGCCGCCTCCAAATTTGTCGCAACTCCCCGCCCATATTCTTCATTCGGGAACGGTGGAAACACTGCTTGGCCAAAACGAAGATTTAATGGCCCGGCTAAAAGTGAACATCCGGCGCAACAGTCTTCTCGAACAACAGATCATGGAACAAGATCGCCAAGCGGCAGAATTCAAGCGCGCACACTCAAGTCTGATTGCGCAGTTTCAAGTCCTTCAAGAGAAAGATGAAATGCTCCGCGAGCGATCGCAGACTTTCGACATTCAAATTGAAGAGTTAAAAGATCAAAATCTGGTGATGCAAGCCCGGATCGATGCGGCCGAGGAGCGCCGCGAGGAGCTGCACGCCGGGTTAAAATTTGAACGTGCGTATCGGCGCCGGGTCAGCGCCTGGGTTCGTCCGTTTATTAATAAAACAAAAGTAATGCTTGAGGAGTCGCGGACACGGATCGCATTTTTAGATCGCCAGTTGAGCACACGCGAAGCGGTCATCGGCGATCTTCGTGAACGATTCGAAACCGCAAGCTTTCAGTTGCAAACTCACCAAGTCGCCACGAATCAAAATCAAGCGAAACTCGTTGACGGCTACGAAGCCCGCCTCGCGCAGGCTGAAGCCGAAGCCCACCGCGCAAAAGGCGAAAGCAGCTTACTCAGAGAAAAAGCGAAACGCTTAGATGACGCAGTGGCCGCTCAAGCCGGGGCTGAAAATCGCATCATCGCTCTCGAGCGCGCAAATAGAGATTCCGAGTCGCATGTCATAAGCTTCAGGCAAGAAGCGAAAGCGATCGCCGCCGAGAACGTGACCCGCACCCAAGAATGCGCCCACGCGCTGAAAGCCACGTTGGAAGCTAAGGCCGAGCTCGTGCGCTCCCAAGAACAGTTTGAGAGTCTGCAAGCTGTATGGGCAGAAGCGCAAAAGAAGCTTGAGACCTCAAAACTCCAGCAAGATTCGCTGAATAAATTGAATCAAGAGCTCAGCCGACAGCTGAAAACCGTTCGCAAATCTCAGGAAGCAGGCGTCGTTAGCGCGGCTCCACTCAATGAAATGAACGAGAGTTCAGCCGAACGACTTGGCAAGATCGACGCAATTTTGGTTGAACTTGAATCAGGCTTCACTAAAACCCGCGACCTCGATTTCGTCGAGACGAACAACGTCGCGCAAATTTGATCTCTCGCTCTAGATGGCCAAATCCTCATCCGACTCGAAAGAGTCGGATGTTTTTTTGGGATCATCAACAGGCGCATAATTGTAAGACAAATAACTTTCGTTTGCAGAAGCAGGCGCGGTGGGCTCCGGCCGTTGACCGGCTTCGACTCTGGGAGAGGCAAACGACGCCACCGCTCCGTCGATGGTTTCGTAAAGCTCGACGACATTCAGCGCAGTTGCAGAAAACAACCGTCGAAATTCGACTCCCATGCCGCTAAACTTAAAACTCCCTGGTGATTTCTCGTAAAAAGCTTGAAACACTTTCAGGAAAGGCAACATGCCCTGACTGCCGACAAAACTGAGGTCCGAAAAGTCAAAAACAAGGCGCTGACCGCTGAACTCACGCGTGCAGACCGCGTGAAACGGTTCGGCGGTTTCGACATCGACCCGTCCACTCAGTGCGACGATCACGATTTTATTTCGAGTGCTGAGCTGAGCTTTCATGAATATCTCCTCGACTAGACTCATCTTATCATCGTCCTTAACAAGTTGTTAACGGATGAATAGGCTAGAGCTAGGCCAGAAAATTGCGCAGTGAACATCGTGCTGACCAGCGCCCAGGATTGAATTAGCCGCATGAAAAACGTCAAACGAATTAAATCGTATCTATTGTCTCCGTTTACGGTTGGATTGATCGTCACGCTCGTGATGACTTATATATCAGTCGATTACTACGCTCACGTCGACGACGCCAAAACCGGATCTGAACACTCATTGCGAACACTCATTCGCCAAGCGCACGACAAGACGATTGATTGGCGACTCGCCAGCCGCGGAATTGTCAGAGGGTCAGACCGCATCGCGATTCTTGGAATAGATGACGAATCTGTCAGGCTTGAAGGTCGCTGGCCGTGGCCTCGCGATAAAATGGCAAGACTCATCGATCGAACGTTTCTGACCTATCACGCAAAACTTTTGATGTTCGATATGAATTTCTCGGAAACGGATAACACCTCAGCGCTTCCGACCCTGGCTCGCCTCAGCGACGCGATAAAGTTAACGAGCGACTTGAACATGAAAACGTTGATCAACAGCGAAATAGCCAAAGCCGACGTTGATTCGGTGCTCGCAAACTCGATCGACGCCTCTCGCGATCAAATTATTTTGGGCGCATTCCCGCTCGAAGACGGTCACTTCAAACCCTATCAAGACATTTGCAACGAAGTTCACTTCGAGCGAAGCTATGCCGGCCGCTATTGGTCGTCAGAATTAGTAAAGCCCACAGTCATCGATCAACCGATCAATGCTCTGCAATATCCAAAAGCCGACGTGACGACAAATCTGAAGGATTACTTCGACACGATTGAGATTTTAAAAACCGGCCAATGGTTTCTACGTAATGCCGGTGCCGTTGAACGAGTTTTGAATGCCGTTAAGATCGGCGGCTTCGAACTCTCCAAAGATATGATCCCCTATCTAACGGCTTACGCGATCAACAACGACTATTTCAGCGCGCAACAGTTGCTCGCCGATAAGCCTGATTACGCAAACAACAAAGCAGTCAGAACGATTTTTTCTTACATCATCAGAGCCATGACCGAAAAAGAAGCCGCGACCCTCAGGTCGGAACTCTTTGAGGCCAGCCTTGATTACTGCAAACGGTTTTTCACCGATGACGATGAGCTCAGAAATCTGGGTAAATTCCGAGCGACGATCGCAAGCTTAATGCCCGAATCAGATAAAGATTCTAAGAACGCTGACTCCCAAGCCGATCAAATTTTCGAAGCAAACTCCTGGAAAAGTGTTTGGACCAAAGCCAAACTCCGTGACGCAAAATTCGAATCCGATTCGGAGGCCGCGATCGCGAAAATAAGAGCATCAGTACCGTCAATTTTAGTTCCCGAGAAAGCCCGCTGGGAAGTCAATATTCCGGTCATTGATACGGCCAAATCGCATACCGGAAGTTTTGAGGCCGTCATCGATAGCGACGGAACCATCCGAAAAAACCCCCTCCTCCGCCGTGACGGATTTAGCTACATCCCTTCGATCGCTTTCAAAACATTTCTTGTCGATCAAAAATTGAGTGCTCAAGCGACGATCGATTCCGAAAACGTCGCGAAAGAAAATTCGGTCGGGCGTATTTTCAAATCGCTCGAAGTCCTCGATACCGACGGAAATACGGTCTTAAATATTCCGGTAGATAAAAAAGGAATGCTCGAGATCAATTATTCGGGGCCGGCGTTTATGTTCCCGCACGTCTCGGCCACTGACATCCTCTCCGAGTCGCCCGACATGACCATCATTGAACAAGCGATCAATCCTGAGAATCATCAATGGGCACGCTCTCAACGAACGGTGCATAAAGCCGAATTTCTAAAAGATAAAATTCTGATTATCGGCGCGACCGCGGTGGGCATTAACGATATGCGACTGACCCCTTTCGAAGAAAACTACGCTGGTGTTGAAACCCATGCAAACGCGCTTTCAAATCTTTTAGTAGAGGCCGCGCGGGCACGCGGCGAACCCGTTCCGAAGAACGCGCCGGGGTTTTTACGTCAATCCCCGCTCGAAGAAACCACGATGTGGATCTATC
>JAYTHQ010000325.1:0-9973 GCA_043732445.1 Bdellovibrionales bacterium
GAATCCTCAGCAATCGCGTGCATATCCATCAGAGTCGACTCGGCGTTGGCGAATCCAGCAGTCGCGAGTAAGCTCGAAGCCTCAGGGTAAGGGCGCGCGAGCGGTGTGCGAGTCCGCGACAGAGCGACGGGTTTTGCGTCGGGGCAGACCGTTTCGTTCACCGTGGTTGTTCGATTCAGCGAGTTCAATGTGAAGTTCGCGGCTCGCCGCTCGCGCTCTTCGTTCGCAATGCGACTTGCGGCGGCTCTTTTACGTGAATCGTTTTCGGCCATAGCGCGTAAGTAGTCTGCGGTTGTTTTCGCGCGAACGAGCGGGCTCGACAAGCTCAGGAGCGTGAAAATGAGAGCGGTCGTGCGCGGGCGCCGGCGATAAGCAAAGTTCATGTTTCCGCTTTAGTCTACGCTGGAGACTTCGCGATTCCAACCAGACTGAGGTCAGGCCAGTTGCCCAGTAGACAATCTCTCGGATGCGAGTTGAAATAAGTCATGATCAAACTCGCTCCGCAGCCAGTTCGCGTTAGCCAAGTCACGATGACGGAAATGGTTTTGCCTCAGCACACGAACTCGTTTCACAACGTCTTCGGGGGGCAGGTCATGGCGTGGATCGATATCTGCGCGGCCATAGCGGCGCAGAGGCACGCGCGCCAGCCGTGCGTGACCGCAAGCGTCGACGCGCTTCAATTTATCGCGCCGGTTAAACGTGGTTGGTTTATTAACTTAACTGCTTCGGTTAATTATGCAGGCCGCACGTCCATGGAGATCGGCGTCCGCGTCGAAGCCGAGAATCCTTTGACCGGCGAGCGTCACCACACCTCGAGTGCTTACTTAACGTTCGTCGCACTCGATGAGAATAACTTTCCGTCACAAATCCCACCCGTGATTCCCGAAACCGAAGCCGAGAAACGCCGCTATAAACACGCCGAGATTCGCCGCAAGAATCGCTTAGCCCTTCGCGAGCAAACGAGAGGGTAGCCGAAGGTAGCAGCTTCAAGATCTTGAAGCTGCTACGATTATTTTGGATGTTCGAGTGCGGCGATGAGCGCGGCAGTTTTTGCGCTCGCCTCTTTTTTCGCTAAGGCCGAGAGGCAGTACTCTTTGCGTTCTGATTTCGTTTCGATAGACACCGGATCCTGGCACGAAAAGTTCTTATTTGCGCGGCTGGAGAGGCCAGCGTTTAGCCATTTCGAATAATCAGCGATCGCAAGCTGGGCGGCCTTTAACTGGTTTGCATCGAGCGCCGTATTTTGAACCGTGGCACCTTTGAGGGACTGAAAGAGATGCTGGTCCTTGAGTTCAAAGCAACGGGTATGGAGCGTACCGAAGCAAAGCCGCGTTTCGGGGCCATTTTTGATCGGAAGCGTACACATGGCATCGGGCGACTTTTCAGGAGCGCAAGCGGCTTCGTTGGTAGCTTTTGGAGCTGGCGCTTTGTTGTTCTGCGCATTCACTGAGCTCGCGATCATCGCGCCGACTCCGATGAAGAGCACGCCGATCAGTGCGGCTTCAAGATGTTCAACAAACGTGGTTCTTTTGGGAGAGTTCGACAACTTTCAATTCCTTCTCAAATTTTCTTACTTGGCACTCGATGATTTTTTTGCGGGTGCTCTTACGCGCCGGGCTGACGCTGCTGCGCCTTCGCTACTGATCTGAAGCGGGCAGAGCGGCGGTTTCGGCAAAGGTGCCGCGCAGTTCAGGGACTTCTGCATGACCGGATTGTTGAGAACCGCCGCCAAGCGATAGGAGTAGGGTGGGTATCGATCATCGAACCCATGGCCGGCCTTCGCCTCGGCACAGGCGTAGCCCTGAAATTCAAGAAAGGCGACCTTGAAATCATCGGCTTTCCAATGCTCTTCATCTGCAATTTGACCGATCACCTTCGCCGCAAACGAATCTGCAAACTGTTCGCGGTAAAGCGAATTACAAATGGGCGGATTTTTTTCTCGAAGTTTTGTCTGCGCGGCGGCCACGCTAATGTGATTCGCTACCGAGAGCGTCTGCGCTTCTAGTTTCAGTTTTTCAGCGTCGTTTGCTTTGACGAAATTCTGAGACACGCAGTTCATGGTTGCCTTAAAAAAGGCCGGAGCTGTAGTTGCCGAGTGCGCAACCAGCGTCAAAGCCCTGCAACTCGGAGACGCCAGAGTCTTGTAAGGTTCGCGGTCAGGATCGCCAGCCATGTGCGCAGGCTTTTCGGAGATCAAGGCGCCAATGAAGCCGTCGATCACTTCGAGGGGGTTGCCGTCTTCATCATAGAAAAAGTGCTGATCGCACTCGGCGAGGGGGCCTTTAAACGCTTGGTCTTTGTCGACCTTAAAAAGGGTTTTCGAAGCCGTGCAGGGCTCAATAACGTGGCCCATCTCATGCGCGATCGTTTGTTCGATCTGAACTTCTGTCATATTGATAAGCGCGGGGCAGAGGTTCAGCGTGTGCGTATCGAAAGCGTAGAATGCGTTCGGAAAACCAAGCGGCACCTCTTGGCTACAGACGGAATTGGCGTTGCTGAGGATTTTGACTTCTATAGTTTGGAGTCGGTCGACAAGGGCGCGCTGTTCGGTCGTCCAATTTTCTTTTGCTACATTATTAGCGACAACCGCAGTGGCGTATGCTCGAACTTTTTCAACCCCCGCCAATGCTTTTTGCTCACGCAACGGAGCCGCCGGCGCGGCTATCTGACCAAGCTGAGTTTCTAAGTCTTGAGTCAGTTTCAAGTTGCCTGTATTGAGTGCTCGAAAGTAAGCGGCGCTGTTGAAAACAATTCCGCCGCCTCGCTGGACTGGAAGTGCCAGGGACTTTTCGTGAGACCCATCGAGCCCCGCTTTACCGAGTAACTCACAGTCAGTCAGCGCCGACCCATCACACGTGCGTTGGACAGGTGCCGCGTCAGCTGAGACTGCAATAAGAAAAATGGCAGCTATTGCCGCCGAACGAACACTCACCCAAACACCTTCAAACCCAAAAGAGTAATCTCACAATAGCTTAGAAATCGCCTGGACTAAACGGGACGAACGTCCAGGCATTGAGCTTACGCTGTAACTAAAAATTCGCGCCAACGCGAGAGAAGCGTCGGGGTCATATTGGCCGCACAGATTGTTCCGCTGGAGGCCGATTCTTTTCGAGTGATCTGCGCTTCGCGACCGAGCTCAAAAATGCGGTGTTCTTCGGATTTCGGAAAGAACAATTCGACTTCTTGGTGAAGCGCTTGAGCCGCTTCAGCCATTAAGCGCTTGAGGCGGTCCATGCCTTCGCCAGTGAGTGCCGAGACGAAGACGCGCGGGAACGCTTTCACCTGAAATTGCTTTTCGAACGGCGCTTGATCGACCTTGTTGAAGACCGTGATCAAAGGCTTCGAATCCCAGCCGAATTCTTTTATCAATTGATCGACAACATCGATCTGCGTTTGCATTTGCGGGTTCGAGAGATCAACCACGTGAATTAAAATATCGGCCTCGGCCGATTCCTCGAGAGTGGCTTTAAAGGCTTCAATCAGCTGCGGCGGAAGCTTTCGAATAAATCCGACCGTATCAGTGATGACCGAAGCCGGGCCGTCGGGCAAATGAACCTTGCGTGTTGTGGGATCGAGTGTGGCGAAGACCTGATTTTTGACTAAAACTTGTGAGTTCGTCAGCGAATTCAATAAGGTCGATTTACCTGTGTTCGTGTAGCCAATGAGGGCAAACGACGGGGTTTTATTTCTTTTACGCGAAGCGCGGTGTTGCGAGCGGTTCAAGCGAACGCTATCGAGTTGCTTTTTAATCACCTTCACGCGGTCGCGAATTCGACGGCGATCCATCTCGAGCGCGGTTTCACCCGGGCCCCGGGTGCCGATGCCGCCGCCTTGGCGGGAGAGTGACCCCAACCAAGCATCAACCATGCGAGGCAATTGATCGAGCATTTGCGCAAGCTCGACTTGCAGCTTGCCTTCATAGGTTTGCGCGCGCATCGCAAAAATATCGAGAATAATTTGGCTGCGGTCTAAGACCCGCACGTTCCACTCTTGTTCAAGATTTCGGCTCTGAACACCAGAGAGATGGTGATCGATGATGACGACTGTTGCCTGCGAATCTTTAACGAGTTCACCGATCTCTTCGACCTTGCCGGTGCCGATCAGAGTGGCGGGATTATATTGCGGAAGAGTTTGAGTGAGGCTACCGACAACTTCGCCGCCGGCGGCGAATGCGAGTTCCTCGAGTTCTACGAGCGATTCCTTGAGCTCTACGTAGGAATCAGTTTTGAGTCCAACACCAATGACAACGACACGTTCTTGTGGCCGTAAAATCGATGTACCTATCTCGTTTACTCCTTCAATTAGAGTCGACGCAGATTCCGACCGCCGAACTGCGGAGGGGTTCCTGATCTCTCCAGCCAAGGTGTCTAGCCCCAGCCGCCACGACTTTGTGGCTTATGACTAGTCTGACGAATGTGGCCGGCGACAGCAAGTGAGATTTTGGACAGATCGATCTCGAGAAAGCGCGGCGGCCCTAGGTTAAGAATGAGCTGTTCTTAATTCGTTTATGCACGAACCGTTGAAGCGACTTCTCTCATGGCCTGAGCCTCGAGCGCGGTCATCGCTGCCGTATTGACGATGTCCTCGACGGTGCACGTTCTCTGGAGCACGTTGGCCGGTCGCTTAACGCCCATCAGAAACGGCCCAATGACCTCGGCGCCGCCCAACTGTTGAACGAGCTTATACGAGATATTACCTGCATCTAGATTAGGAAAAACGAGAATGTTAGCGCCGTTTTTGATGTCGCAGAATGGGAAGATCCGTTCGACGATATCGGGATTGACCGCCGTGTCGGCCTGCATTTCGCCGTCGACGATGTAGTGCGGGTAATTCTTTTTGACGATGTCGGCGGCTTGTCGCATTTTCGCGGGACTGTCGCCTTTTGAGCGAAAGTTCGAATATGACAGCATCGCGATGCGCGGTTGAATCTTAAAATACTCCGCGACGCGCGCGGCGTGAATGGCAAACGTTGCGCATTGTTCGGCTGTTGGGTTGATGTTCACCGCGGTATCTGCGAAGAAGAACATTTTATTCTTAAAAATTACGAGATTCAGGCCCGAAGCGGTGCCGCGTCGGCCAGAGCCGATCACTTCAAGGATCGGGCGAACGGCGTCGGCGTAATTCTGTGTTGCGCCGTTGACCATGCCGTCGGCATCGCCCATGTGGACGGCCATCGCGGCAAAGTAATCAGGGTTCGAGAGAAGGCGCTCGGCCTCTCTAAACATAATTCCTTTACGCTGGCGAGTTTCAAAAAGCTTTTTCACGTAATCGTTAAAGCGGGGTGATTGTGACGGCTGAACGATCGGGATATCGAGAAGTTCAGTAAACCCCAGCTTGCGAATGGCGACCTTCACGGTCTCCGGGTAGCCAAGAAGCATCGGGCGCATGATTCCTTCTTGCAAGACCGTGTGAACCGCCTTCAGAACTTTTGTGCTCGATCCTTCAGGGAAAATAATGAGCGGGAGTTGGCCGCCGTTTTCCTTGGCTTGGTTTTTTACCCGGTGCATGACTCGGCGAACGAAACTTGTCTTCTCGCCCTGTAGCGACTCGAGTTGGTCGCGGTAGGCTTGAAAATCAGGAATTGGTTTTCGCGCGACGCCGCTGTCCATGGCTGCTTTTGCGACCGCCGGTGTGACCCATAAAAGGACGCGGTGATCGAAAGGCTTCGGGATAATATAATCGGGCCCGAAACTAAACTGTTGACCACCGTACGCTGCCGAAACGCGCTCCGGAACGTCTTCGCGGGTGAGCTTCGCGAGAGCATGCACGGCCGCTAGCTTCATAGCTTCGTTAATTTGCGTTGCGCGCACGTCGAGGGCGCCGCGGAAAATAAACGGAAAACCTAAAACGTTGTTCACTTGGTTTGGAAAATCTGAACGGCCCGTTGCAACGATGGCGTCAGGGCGTGCTCTTTTTGCGTCAGGAGGCGTAATCTCGGGGTCAGGATTTGCCATGGCGAAAATCAGGGGCCGCGGAGCCATGTCTTTGATCATGTCTGGCGTGAGCGCGCCTGCGACCGAGAGGCCGACGAAACAATCGGCACCTTTGAGAGCGTCTGTGAGCGTGCGTGCCGAAGTCTCGACCGCAAATTCGGCCTTGTACTTGTTCATGCCCTCGGTTCGACCTTTGTAGATCACGCCTTTTGAATCGCACATCATCAGATTTTTTGGTGAAACTCCGAGCGCCATAAAAATTTTGCCGCACGAAACAGAGGCCGCACCCGCGCCGTTCATGACGACTTTCACGTCGCTCATTTTGCGACCGGTGATGTGGCATGCGTTTAAAAGGGCTGCGCCCGAAATGATTGCGGTGCCGTGCTGGTCGTCGTGAAAGACCGGAATGTTCATTTCTTTTTTGAGGCGCTCTTCGATTTCGAAACACTCTGGTGCTTTGATATCTTCGAGATTGATGCCGCCAAACGTCGGCTCAAGAACGCGAACGGCATTACAGAATTCATCAACCGAACTTGTTTGCAGCTCAAGATCGAAAACGTTGATGCCCGCAAACTGTTTAAAGAGGACGCCTTTACCTTCCATGACGGGTTTACCCGCTGCCGGGCCGATATCACCGAGACCTAAGACCGCCGTTCCGTTGGTAATCACCGCAACGAGATTGCCTTTGCTCGTGTAGTCGTAAACCTTATCTGGGTCTTTCGCGATTTCTTTGCAAGGCGCGGCGACACCGGGAGAGTAGGCCAGCGCAAGATCGCGTTCGGTGTTGCAAGGTTTGCTAGAATTCACTTCGACTTTTCCGGCCGGAGCTCGGCTGTGATACTCAAGCGCTGCTTTATCGAAATCGGTCGCCATGGTTTAAAACCCCTTTTATCCGTCAGGCTCTAGGCTAGGAAAGACGGGGGGTTTAAGTCAATGCGCCGCTTGACTCAAAAACGCTCTGTTTTGTCGCCTGAAAATCGCGGCTCTGGACTTTCCTCAAACGATCGTTCGGATATGCTGGACCCTCACGCATGATGCTCAGCGTTTCCCTGACACCCGTTGACAGCGAGTCGCCAAGCGTATGCACTTAGTGCTCGCCAGGACCTACAAAATGAGCACGCCTAAAAGGATCACATGGCCACAACACCGTCCTCATCGAACGCAAAAACGCCGCGCGATGTCGTCATCGTCGAAGGCATCCGCACTCCTTTCGCCAAAGCCGACACAAAATTAAAATCGGTCCATCCGGCTGAACTTGGTCGGGTCGCTTTGCGCGAGCTGCTCGCCAAAACAAACCTCGACGTGAATTTGATCGATGAAGTGATCATCGGTAACACGGGCAATCCACCCGATGCCGTGAATATCGCCCGCGTTGTCGCGCTGAACGCCGGCATCCCAGAGAAAATTTCGGCGTACACGGTTCACCGAAACTGCGCTTCGGCGCTCGAAAGTATTTCGAACGGTTTTGAGAAAATTAAATCAGGCACGATGGATGTCGTGATTGCTGGCGGAACCGAGAGCATGTCGCAGATGCCGCTCTTGTTCCCAAAAGAGATCGTGAAAATTTTTGGCCAGCTGGCGAGCGCCCGAACGACCGGCGCAAAACTTGGCGCACTCGGTTCGCTGCTCGGTGCCGATTTAAAGCAGATCGTGGAACTGATGTCGACGGGCCCCATGCAGAAGTCACCCCACAAGCCAGTCCTGGCGATTCTTGAGGGACTGACCGATCCTTTTGTTGGAAAAAACATGGGTGAAACAGCCGAGCTCATCGCAAAAGAATTCGATATTTCGCGCGAGGAGCAAGATCGATTTGCGCTTCGCTCCCACCAGAAAGCCGCGGCCGCGATGAAAGAAGGCCGCATGGCCCAAGAGATCACGCCGGTCTTTTTGCCGCCGACGTATAAGGACATTGTCTCAGAAGATATCGGCCCTCGCGAGAATCAATCGATGGAAGCTTTAGCAAAGTTGAGACCGATCTTCGATCATCGCTCGGGAACCGTCACGGCCGGCAACGCGTGCCCGATTACGGACGGGGCTGCGACCGTGTTGTTGATGAGCCGCGAGCGCGCCGAAGAACTCGGCTACAAACCGCTCGTCCGAATCCGCTCCTACGGTTTCGCGGGGCTTGAGCCTGAGCGCATGGGTCTCGGGCCCGTTTACGCGACGCCGGTCGCTTTGCGCCGCGCAGGTTTAACAATGAAAGACATTGGGCTCGTTGAATTGAACGAAGCTTTTGCGGCTCAAGTTTTGGGGTGCCTGCGCGCGTTCGACAGTGACACGTTTGCGCGCACCAAACTTGATCTTCCTTCGAGACTTGGTGCGATTAATCCTGAGATTTTGAATGTAAATGGTGGCGCGATCGCGCTCGGTCACCCGGTGGGAGCAACGGGCGCCCGTATCGTCTTGACGCTGATGAAAGAAATGGTTCGCCGAAATGTTCAGTTCGGTCTTGCGACGTTGTGTATCGGCGGCGGGCAAGGCGGAGCGATGATTCTAGAGAAAGAGGCTTAAGACTATGAGCATCCAAGAAAGCATTCGCATTGTTCCAAAAGGCGACATCGCCCTCATCGAACTCGATCTTGTCGGCGAAAAAGTGAATAAACTGTCGTCGCCGGTGATGACGCGTTTGAGTGAAGTCGTCAGAGAACTTCAAGTATCGTCTTACAAGGCGGCCATCATTATCTCGCGCAAGTCGAATATCTTTGTCGCGGGCGCCGACATCGAAGAAATCAAAACTTTAAAAACACGTGAGCAGATCGTACCGCTTCTCGACGAAGCGCACCGAATTTTTAACGGCCTCGAAGATATGAAAATGCCGGTGATCGCGGCGATCCACGGTGCGTGTCTGGGCGGCGGCTGCGAACTGGCGATCGCGTGCGACTACCGCATCGCGAGTGACGATCCATCGACCAAGATCGGTTTGCCCGAAACGAAGTTAGGAATTATTCCGGGGTTTGGCGGATGCGTGCGTCTTCCGCGCATCATTGGCCTACAAGCGGCGTTAGACATTATTTTAAACGGCAAATCAGTCGTCGCACCAAAAGCCTTAAAGATGGGTCTCGTCGACCAAGTCGTTCATCCGTCGACACTCGAAGCTCAAGCCCTGAAGTTCGCTGAGAATTTAATCGCGACCGGCAAACTCGCGAAACGTCGCAAGCATTTCGCGCCAACTGGGCTCATGGGTCACCTCATGGAGTCATCGTTACTTAAAGGCAAAGTGCTCTCAGAGGCTCGCAAGATGGTGATCAAGTTCACGGCCGGGCACTATCCGGCGCCGTTAAAAGCGATCGAGGTGATCGGCAAAACATACGGCATGAAGGATCGCACGCGCGCATTGCAAATCGAGATGGACGGCTTCTGCGAAGTCGCGGTGACCGATGTCTCGAAGCATTTGATTAACGTCTTTTTCTTGATGGAAAGTGTTAAGAAAAAAACTGGCGTCGCCGGCGCCGTGAAAGCTCATCCCGTCAAACGCATCGGTGTCTTAGGCGCAGGAACGATGGGTGGGGGAATTGCGTACGTGGCCGCCGATCGCGGCATCGAAGTCCGGATGAAAGATTTAAATAATCAGGCTTTAGCGCTCGGCTTCTCGCACGCTCGCGATCTCTGGATGAAGCAGCTGAAAAAGCGCCGCATCAATCAGTTCGATCTTGGCCGCAAGATGAATCTCGTCACGGGCGGACTTGATTACGCGGGCTTCAAGCAGCTCGACGTCGTGATCGAGGCGGTGGTTGAAGACATGAAGATCAAACAAAAAGTCATCGCTGAGACCGCGGCAAATTGCCGACCAGATTGTATTATCGCGACCAACACATCGTCTTTGTCGGTCACCGAAATGGCGAAGGGCCATCCGCACCCCGAAAATTTCGTCGGCATGCACTTTTTCAATCCCGTCGACAAAATGCCGCTCGTTGAAATCATTCGCGGCGAAAAAACATCGGACGAGGCCGTCGCAACGATTTTCGAGCTCACTAAAAAAATGGGTAAACTACCGGTCGTCGTGCGCGACGGACCGGGATTCATCGTCAACCGTTTGCTGG
>JAYTHQ010000326.1:0-9927 GCA_043732445.1 Bdellovibrionales bacterium
CTATTTTCGTTTGATTCGAGAGTTCTGTAAAGTCTGTCGGTGGTCGTGTAGGATCCGTGTCAATGGACACGCTTCCGCTCGATTTAAGCTGGCCCGAGATTCTCAAGAGTCTCAAAGAGCATCAAAACTTGGTTTTAGTCGCGGAACCGGGTGCCGGTAAGACCACTCGTTTTCCGCCCGCTCTCTTGAAATCGGGCCTCATCGCTCCGGGACAATCGATTTTGATGCTCGAGCCTCGACGCCTTGCCGCACGCGCATCTGCCGCGCGCATCGCCGATGAGCAAGGCTGGTCTCTCGGAAAAGAAGTGGGCTATCAAGTTCGCTTTGAAAATCGAACGACTCCGACAACTCGACTTAAAGTTTTGACCGAAGGCCTTTTGAGCCGGCGCTTACAAAGTGATCCAGACCTCAGTGATGTCGGCGCGGTGATCCTCGACGAATTTCACGAAAGAAGTCAGCACACCGATCTTGCGTTAGGCCTTTTATTCGAACTCCAACAGCTCTCGCGACCTGACCTCCGAATCATCGTGATGTCGGCAACTCTCGATGCGGCAAGTGTGTCGCGTTATCTCTCTGATGCACCTATCGTGCAAGTGCCCGGTCGAACGTATCCGGTGACGGTTCATCACGGCGTGAAACCCCTGACGCTTGAATCGGGTCCCGCTCTTTTCGATCGTGTGAGCGAGGCGGTTTTGAACTGCATCGAAGGCACTCTAGCTCGAGAAGGTGATTTGCTAGTTTTTCTGCCGGGAACTCGCGAAATTCGCGGCGTTCGCGAGCGCATCGAAGCGCGTGCCCAACGCGCGGGTTACCAAACGGTGGAACTGCATGGTTCGCTGGCGCTTGAAGATCAGGACCGGGCGATTCGAAAACAATCAGCGCAAAGCAAAATCGTTCTGGCGACAAACATCGCAGAGACGAGTCTGACCATCGACGGCATCGGAACGGTGATTGATTCAGGACTCGCACGCGTCGCCCGCTCAGATGCGGCAGGTTTTTCGCGCCTCCAACTCTCGCGCATCAGTCTCGCATCGGCGACTCAGCGTGCGGGCCGCGCTGGCCGACAGGGCCCAGGCCACTGCCACAGACTCTGGAGCAAGATTGATGAATCTTCGATGCCCGCCTTCGAACAACCAGAAATTCTACGAACCGACTTAACCGAACCTCTGATGCTGCTGTTAGCCCAAGGCACACGCGACCCCGAAAACTTCTCGTGGTTCGAACAGCCCCCGAAAACCGCTCTCCGAGCAGCCCTCCGCACGCTTGACGAACTTGGATTTCAAAAAGCAGGCGAGCTGACCGCCGAAGGGCGAGCAGCTTTAAAGCTTCCGCTCTCAGCGCGTCCGGCAAAGCTTGTTCTCGAAGCGATTCGCGCCGGCGCGATTGAGTTAGGCTCGCAACTAGCTGCCCTCCTCACCGAGCGCGATATCGTTCTGCGCTCGACAGATCTCAAGCGTCAAGCCGCGACCGAGTCAGACGTGATGCTGCGGTGGCACCTTTTAAAAGAACCAGGTGCTCGAGACGTCGACCGTTTCGCAAAGCAAACCTGCCTGCGGGCCGCCGAACAAATTGAACGAATCGCTCAAGACTTAGCTCGCACAGTTTCTAAAGTGTCAAAGCGGACTGAAGACCTTGATGAACTCGGCCAAAAACTCTTGATGCTAAGTTACCCCGACCGCCTCTCGAGGCGCCGAAGAGCGGGCGATCCCTCTGCCAAAATGATCGGTGGTAAAGGGATTCGCTTGAGCCCATTTTCTTCAGTCGAGCGCTCTGAGTTTTTTGTGGCTTTAAATTCGATGGAGGCACCTGCGCACTCCAACTTGCCAAAAAACGAAGTCGTCATCTCGATGGCCAGCCGCGTGGAACTCAGCTGGATTCTGACGTCGTTCAAAGATTTCATGATCGAAAAAACAGAAACTGTCTTCGACTCCGATACTCGACAGGTTTTCGAACAAACGGCTTCGTTCTTGCGCGATCTTCCGCTCTCCGAGCCCAGGGTGAAACGCGCTCACGTCGATGCTGCTCATCCAGTTTTACTAGAAGCGTGCCTCGAAAACTGGAGCGTCTGGTTCGGAAGCCGCGAAGAGGTCATGACGATCGAAGGTCGGCTCGGGTTTTTGGAAGCGAACGGCTCTTTCAAATTCGAGGAGTCCGAGCGTGAGCGAATGCGAAACGATTTTCTGAACGAAGCCATCTTCGGTTCCACGAAACTTGACGAGGTTTTAGCGAAACCGCTCGCCGAAATATTTCTCCGGAATTTACCGAGTCCCGTACAAGCCGTGTTGCGTAGCGAAGCGCCTGACCTGCTTCAAGTTCCGAGCGGAAGTGAAATGAAGGTTTACTATCCGCCTGAACGAGCGCCTTACATCGAGGTTCGTATCCAAGAACTCTTTGGCTGGACCGAATCGCCGAAACTCGCCAACGGACGCGTCTCGCTTCAGCTTCATTTGCTTGGTCCGAACTACCGACCGATGCAAGTCACATCGGATCTCGCGAGCTTTTGGCGAACTGGTTATCCGGAGGTTCGTAAAGAACTGCGACTTCGTTATCCGAAACATTCGTGGCCCGAAGATCCATTGACTGCAAAGCCCGAAGCAAAAGGGCGCAGACGTTTTTAGTGAGAAGCCGCTCCAGTTTCAAGGAGCGCAGCCGCCGACTTTAAGCGCATGTTCAGATCATCCATTTCCAGGAGTTTTTGTAACCAATCCTTATCTTCGATCAAAAGCGAGCAAGCCGTGTTCACCCGCTCTTCATCGCTTCCCATTTGATCGATAAACTCTGTTCGCTTTTTAGGCTGCGGAATATTTCGCTCAAGCCAACCCGCTACTTCTCTCATTAAACGGTGGAGATAAAAGATATTCCCCGCCTCAAGTTCGGTCTTTTCAAAGATCGCCGTCGCTTGGGCGATTAAATACGCTTTCGAAGAGTCGTCGATCTTGTTAAATCGAACCTTACAGTCTGAGCGGAGCAGAATCATCATCGCTCCGTCTGCCCGCGTTTCGAGAATCTTCACGTGGCCACAACCCGCGATACTTCCGACCGCGCTCCGGCTCGTTAAAGCGATAGGCCGAGCGAGTCGAACCGCATCGTTCACCATCTCAATATAGCGAGGCTCAAAGATGTTGAGGGGCTGCATTGTCCCAGGAAAGAGGATGACCGTCGGCAGCGGAAAAATAAAAATTTCGCGATCATTCGGATCGAGGTTCATGTTGCTAAACGCCTCTTGGTTGGCTCCACGCTTATTCTGTCCATCAGCTTCGCTTTTTCTTCGGGTAAATTGAAAGGTTAAAGTTGCAGAATGTGACAAAATCACGAGCTCTTTGGCCTTTGGGCCTTTGAGCCGTGCCTAAAGCCGTGTTAACTTTGTCGTGTGAAAAACGCATGGCGATCGAGATCAAGTTTAGCAAAACCAATGGTGACAAAGCCCACGTCGAAAGCCGACTCGCCGCTGCTCCAGCGCATCAACGGCTCGATCTAAAACGTGGCCTATGTGATTGACAGCGCCGATCTCTTAAAAGCGAAAGCTCTTTTACAAAACGGCGACGTCGTCGCGATACCAACCGAAACAGTTTACGGCCTCGCTGCCTCCATCGAATCTGAAAAAGCGCTGAAGAAAGTCTTCGAGCTAAAATCCCGGCCTTTTTTTGATCCTTTGATTGTTCACGTCGCTAGCTTTGAACAAGCCCGCTCGGTCACGGCCTACTTTCCTCCGGTCGCTGATTTCTTAGCGCGCTGGTTTTGGCCGGGCCCTCTAACTCTCGTTTTACCAAAAGCCGCGCACTTGAGTTCGCTGATTACGTCGGGCCTAGAGACGGTCGCCGTTCGCTATCCGGCACACCCGCTGGCCATTGAATTAATAAAAATGGTCGGCTCGCCCTTAGCAGCACCGTCAGCGAATCGCTTTGGCAAAACGAGTCCGTCGACGGCCGCTCACGTCCGCACCGAATTTCCCGAGGCAAATTTATTGATCGTCGACGGCGGCCCTTGTCAGGTCGGTCTTGAGTCGACCGTAATTTCATTCTTTGCCCCAGAGAGCCCGAACGGCGAAGCCGAGGTGCGCATTCTGCGACCCGGAGGCGTCACCGAAGAAGCGCTCTGCCTGAGCCTCAAGCGCTGGGGCCACCCAGTCAGGGTCGTCCGAGCAGATTCATCGGAATCACCAGGCCACCTTAAACACCACTACATGCCGACCGTGCCGTTGATCATCGCCAAAGAGAAGCCGTCGATTGAGTTGCTCGCTCGTATCGCTCACGATCTCAAAACGAAGCCAGCCATGAATCCGCGCGAGCTGGTTCTTTCAGACGACGCGACCGTTGCCGCGCGCAGGCTCTACGGAGAAATGCGCGCGCTCTGTGAAGATGGCGCCGATCTCCTGTACGTGATTGAAACTAGTGACCGAACTGGTGGTTTGTGGACGGCAGTGTGGGATCGACTTACGCGTGCGGCGAGCTGGACACTGATTGATCAAAGTCGGCTTGAGCCGTGACAGACATTTTTTGAACTGCGCGATTTGTCGAAGCCGATCGAGGGAGCGTTGCAAATGCATCGACCCGCGGGAGTTCAATCGTTAAGCGTGCTCCGACCCCAAGGCGCGCCTGCAAATCAAAACGCCCACCCAGGCCCTCGACGCCCTCGCGGATTTCTGTGAATGTGAGATGTCCTTCAAGGCGACGCCGTTTCGCCTGAGCAGCCTCGCCGATGCCGCGACCATTGTCTTCAACTGAGAGCGCGATCGACGACAATCCGGTCTTGAGATTGACGCGCACGACTCCGCCCGGAAATCCGCCGACGGCGTCGAGCGACGAAAACAGTGAAGACTTAAGCCAGATATGAACAGTCGCAAGATTTCCTCGAACCGCGATCGGCGCGATCCCTCCGGACGGAGTCGTCAAAGTTAAGCGAACGCTCGAACCTTGGAGAGAGTTCCGCGCATCATTGAGAAGCTGGCGTGCCAGTGTTTCAATCTCGTCGAATGAACAGGTTTCGGTCGCTTCTGTCCCCCGCTTAGTAAATTCAACCGTTTCGGTTGCAGCTGTCGCGAGTTCCTCAAACGGTGAAAGTGGGACCGCCATCGCAACGGCTGTTCTAGACAGCGCCGACGTTAAGGTTTTCATGTCGGCTTCCATCGAGCGCAAAGCGCGCATCGACGATTCGCCGCGGAAGCGAAGCTGACGAATCTCGATCACGTTCAACATTGAGCGCGAACGCAAGTCCCGAATGATAATTAAGATCGAAGCGAACACAAATGCGCAACCCGGAAGGACGAGTGCATCGATCAAGACGTTATTTGGTGCACCCTTAAAGTACTCAAGCCAAACCAACGGCAGAAACGCTGCCGCGGTTGCTAGCGGCATCATGACAGTCCACCACAACCGCAAAGGACCGTGATACAAAATCGCCGCCGCCAAGAATAAGGCACCCAACAAATTGGCATCCCACACCGAAACTGAAGATTCTGATAAAATTTGGACCGCGCGAAGTGCGCAAGCCGTGATGACGAGAACCGATGCCGAGGGCTGGGGGATCACTTTTGAGCGTAACGCCCACAGGCTCGCGAGCCCGGAAATCAGTCCCAAAAAGAGCAAAGAAATCAAAAGTGCAGACGCGCCAGAATGACGAAGTAAAACTGTCTGAAAAGTCGCGGCGGTTTCGACGTAGGGAAGCAAATCGGCCGCAACTAGGAGCGCCCAAACGAGAATAATCAAACCCGCCGCCAGCCAAAAAGCTGCCTCTGCTAAACGAGGGCCCTGCGAGCCGCGAGAGTTTTGACTTGAGAAGGAGCGAAATGCCATCAGCTTTTCATCTACAGTTTACGTACCATGCTCGCTCTCGTGCGAGCTCGCGCTGAGGTCAACAGACCAAGTCTTTTTTGCGAAAGAATTGGAATTGTTTCAGTCGATCACTTATAGATCTCGCCTAGCACCAGCCGAGGATCAGGAAAATCTTTGAGCGCCTGTGCGCGATTTTCTTCACTGACAACCCCGGGCAGATCGCACACCAGTGGTTCAACCCATGATAACTGAAAATGCAAATGCGGATTCCAACCACCATTTTCTGTTTCAAGACCGAGATGTCCAAGGATGTCTCCGGCCTGAAAGCGGTCGGCTACTTTTCTTAATCTCACCGAAGCATGCGACAGATGTCCGTGAAGGGCCCACAGCTTTTTGCCTTGGAACTCGTGGAGGGTGATGAGTGTTCCGCCGTAATCACCAGGAGCCGCATTGATTCCCGTGAGGAAGATTTCACCTTTGTCGAAAGCAAAAACATCCGTCCCTGCCGGCGCTCCGATGTCGATCCCCACGTGAATGTTGCGGGCATTTTCGGCACCAGGCGAGAAGAGATCGGTCGTGTACATCCCAGACCGTTTTTCATTGTAGCGACCAACGCCGTAAAGTCCTCGGAAACGAAGAGGGTCATAGTCGGTCGTGAAATCGAAAATATCGTAGGTCTCTGGAAGTTGAATGACCGGAAAGAACGCCATTGTCTCAGTTTGAAACACTCGCGCAAGAAGGTTCAAGACCAAAGTTGAATCTGACGAAGAGTGGGGTGGGATCTTAGTCTAGTAACGAAGGGAAACGAATGTCGACAAAGTTGAAGCACCAAGAACAATCAGGGAACGTCGTTACAATGCCGTCAAAATGCGGCTGCGAAGGCTGCGGCAAAAAAGCGGATCTTATGAGCTTGTGCAGCGAACACTACGACTGGTTCAAATTCGGCTTGATTACCAAAGAAGGTAAACGACCGACCGACTTCGACAAGAAATTTCAAGCTTACTCAAAGCACCACAAAGCCGCCTAACAGAGCGAGCGAAGCTTCAAAAACAAAAAGCCCAGGCACTCAGCCCGGGCTTTTTTTATTTCTTCAATTTATAATCAGGCTTGGATCAGTCGGCGGCCGCGCCAAGCACCGATTTGTTCGTTCATTCGGTCGCGAAGTCTCGAGACCATTTCGAGAGGTTCACGGCCGACCGCTTCGACGATGAAAATTCCTTGCTTCGAAGACAGGCGTAGAAAGCCCTTGAAGCCCTCAGCTGTGCGCTGCAGTCGCGCCAGAGGTTCCGAATCACTTGGCGCGCTCCCAAGGAGAGCGTCGAAGGTGCGGTTAATGGCGCCCTTCAAATTGCGATCGGGCACAAATCCTGTGAACTCAATCTTATCCATCATGATGTCCATGCGAAAACCTCCTAAAGGTCTGTCTGAAACCACCGTACACGGATCGATGGCGCATAGGTTTTTAAATAGTGTCTTGAATTCTCAATAACTCGCGCGAGGGCCAAGGAGCTCGATCTCAGACAGAGTCGGCTCAGCCGTGGCTCTTTTGGTCTCTCGTCAAACTTGCAGGGTCGACGGATCGGTTCCATTTTCAGCAACCTGCTCGACAATGGTACGGTAAGCCACGGTTCGATCAACGGACACTTAGGCCACCGAAGGTGCACGCCGATAAGTCTCCCATGACAGCAGCTCGCGCTTCCAACTCCATGCCTGAACTTTATGAACGTCTCGACGCTTTCCGGTCGGCTGCGGCCAAAGTGATTTTGGACAAAGACCGCGAGATTGCGCTGACCTTGTGTTGCCTGATCGCCGACGGGCACCTTCTCATTGAAGATGTACCCGGAGTCGGCAAGACGACGTTGATCAAAACTCTCGCGCGCCTGATGAATCTCGAGTCGTCGCGAATTCAATTTACCAACGACATGCTCCCCGCTGACATCATCGGCTCCTCGATATTTAGCGAAGAGAAAAGTGCGTTTCTGTTTCATCGTGGCCCGATCTTCGCGCAGATGGTTTTGGCCGACGAGCTCAATCGCGCGACTCCAAAAACGCAGAGCGCTTGCCTTCAAGCCATGGAAGAACGTCGGGTCAGCGTCGATGGGGTGACCCACCGTTTACCCTCACCGTTTTTTTTGATAGCGACGCAAAATCCTCGCCAGCAAATCGGGACCTTTCCTCTTCCTGAATCGCAGCTCGATCGCTTCTTGATGCGGGTCGAATTAGGCTATCCAAGCCGCGCAGCAGAAAAAGCGCTCCTACTCGGCGAGAGTCGATTGCAGATGCTCGAAGATCTTCAGCCGGTTTTTAATCCTCCAGATCTTCTCGAACTTCAGACGGCCTCGAAACTCGTTCACGTGAGCGACAACATCGTCGGCTACATTCAAGACCTTGTTGCAAAAACTCGAGAAAACGTCGCGATCGGCCGCGGCCTCTCGCCGCGCGGCGCTCTCTGCCTTGTGCACGCAGCTCGAGCGTGGGCGCTTCTTCAGCGGCGCTCCATGGTTCTGCCCGAAGATGTTCAAGCGATAGCTCTCTCCGTGATGAGTCACCGCCTGAATCCCGTTGATGATCTTGGCGGTGAAACCGGTGTTCGCATCGCAGAAGATATTCTCGCCTCTGTTCGCGTCGATTAAATCATGGGACGCAACAACCGAATCTACATCTTACCAACTGGTTTCGGCGCGGTGTTCATCGCCGGCGCGCTGGTGATGATTTTAGTTGGCGCCAGCTATCAAAATAATTTGGTGAATATGCTCGCCTTCTTCATGATGAGCTTGATTTT
Source organism: Bdellovibrionales bacterium (assembly GCA_043732445.1). Taxonomy (GTDB): domain Bacteria; phylum Bdellovibrionota; class Bdellovibrionia; order Bdellovibrionales; family JAMPXM01; genus CAJYOV01. The sequence goes on from JAYTHQ010000326.1 coordinate 8,554, forward strand.
CATCGGCATGGTTCAAACGCACAATAATTTGAAAGACATCTCACTTGAGCAGCTCGTTGCCGAGGGCGCCTTCGCCGGTGATGACTTTTTAGTTACCGTCGTATTAGTTAACATGGCCGAGGAGACTCGATTTAATCTTGAGACCCGACTTCGTCACCGAAAACCGAAAGCGGCCTACGAAAATGTCCACCCACTTCTTCCAAAGAGTCAGCTGAAGCTTCGCACGAGCTACCTGGCCGGTGAACGCGGGCTCTATCGACTCAAAGACGTCAGTCTTTCGACGATTTTTCCACTCGGACTCTTTCGGGCCTGGATTATTTTGCCAGGCGAAACGAATGTCTATATTTACCCGCGCCCACACGGTTCGCATTTAAACTCTCGCGGAGTCGACATCGATGGGTCAGTCAACTCCGTCGCGGTCAGGGGCGGCGATGATTTTCACGGTCATCGGCGCTATCAAATCGGTGATTCTCACGGACACATTGACTGGCGTGCACGCGCCAAAAAGCGCCCGCTCCTCGTTAAAGAGTTTGATCAAGGCGCGCCGTCGCCTACGATTCTTGACTGGGCTAGTCTCCCAAATCTCGAAACCGAAGAGCGCTTATCGCAACTCGCTCTTTGGGTGAATGAAGGCCACTCACGGCGAGATGCCTTCGGCCTCAAACTGCCCGGCACTTTTATTCCGCCAAACGTGGGTCTTGCGCACACGCAGCGCTGCCTTGAGGCCCTCGCTATTTTTGGCACCGAAGGGCTTCGCGATGTTTCGTGAACAGCCCTGGGATAAAAGCCTGCAGTTGCTTCTCGTCTCGATTATCGCATTCAATGTGCTACCACACATGGCTTCAATTCCTGTCTGGGCCACGGCTATTGCATTTATTTTTCTCGGCTGGAAAGCTCTCTCGTTGGTTCGCGGCCTGCCACGACCACCGCGTTGGTTTTTGTGGGCAACATCGATCGGCTGCACGCTCGGCGTCTTGGCAGACTACCACACGATCCTCGGTCAGGAGGCTGCCAGTGCTTTGCTCGTGACACTCGCCAGCGCAAAGCTACTTGAGACAAATCGATATCGCGATGCCATGTTTATTGTCTTCACGAGTTTCTTTTTACTCATGGCGCATCTGCTCGACTCGCAGTCGATTTTCTCGACCATTTTTATGGCGATCGACGTGATGTTAATCACGGCTTTAATGTTCCAACTGCATAAAAAAGAGCGCCGCCAGAGCGCCCGTTCATTTCGACCGGTGATGCGAACGCTAGGACTAGCGATTCCGGTTTGGATTTTTCTCTTCGTTATTTTTCCGCGCTTCTCGCCCAGCTTTTGGGGACTCAAGGATGCGCGAACAACGGGTGCGGGCTTCTCTGACAATCTCGATC
>JAYTHQ010000327.1:0-3013 GCA_043732445.1 Bdellovibrionales bacterium
GGTTAGCTTTTAAAAAAGAATTGATCGCGATGGTCGATAAAATCATGACCTCAATGCCTGAAGTCGAGCGCGAAAAGTTTATCGAACGTCGCCGGCCGCTCCGAACCAGAAAACAACTCTGATGAAGATTTCTGAGAAGACGACTCGCGAGCAACTAGGTTTTACAAAGCTGGAGACGGATTTCAGCCATCCGAAAACGAAACTGTTTGTCGAATTTCCAGGCCGCACATTAGCGATCGGAGAAATGCAAAACGTGAAGCCTGATGGCCGCCTGCAGGTCGGCGAGACGACGGTGCACCTTTACTCGCCCACGCAGTGTGTGATGGGCCGTCTTGCTGCATTTTATCACTGGAACGATGCCCAAGGGCTTGAGCAGGCAGTGATGGTCGCCAAAGATCAAAAAATCGATTTAAAAGAGATTAATCGCTGGTCGAAAGCCGAAGGCGAACAGGAAAAGTTCGAACGTTTTCGCTTGAGGATTGCGCCTCGATGAAAGCTGCCATTAGTACCCTTCTAATTTTACTCTTCCTCTCGCCGCTGATCATTTTGATCGGGTCGGGTGTGCATCCGAGCGCGACATTCTCGAGCGAAACGCTTTCAGTTTTCTATTACACATTTTTGCAAGCAGGCTTCAGCGCTTTACTCGCAATGTGTTTAGGTCTCGCCGGCGCTTACGGACTTGAAGCCGCCGGAGCCAAGTTCGGACAAGCTAACGGCAGATTTCTCGAAGCGATCTCGCTTCTACCAAACGTAGCGCCGGTACTTTTACTTTTATTAGCGGTGATGAAGTTCATGCCCGGTCTCCGAGGATTGCCGGGAATCATCGTTGTCCACGCACTTCTCAACACTGGGTTGGTCGCAGCGTCGATTCTTCGTTTGTTTCGATCGAAAGTTGCGGGCCTTGCAGATCTCGCGTGGATCGAAGGTACGTCGCGAACGCGATTTTTGTATCGAGTGGTGCTGCCGGTTTTGAACAGCGATCTCCGCATGATCTTCGCCTTCGTGTTTGCGATTTGTTTTTCATCTCTCGCGGTTCCTTTAGTCATTGGTGGATCACAAGCAACAACCCTCGAAGTTTTAATCTGGCAAACCTTGCGCATCGACGGCAACTTCTCGCGCGCGCTCGGCATTGCGCTTTTGCAACTCTCCTCGATTTTTGCGCTCACGATGATTTTAAGGAACCGAACGCGAGGGGCGGCTGGAGTTGACGCCCGCGCCCCTGCACCTTTGCTTGCGAACATCTGGGGGTTACCGTTTGTTCTTTTTCCATCGGGGTTGTTGATTGTCTCGTTACTCGATCGACCGTGGGTCGGCGCCTCAAGATTTTTTGAAAATGACGTTTTAGCCGGCGAGTTGGTGCGAGTCTTTCTTGGATCATCGCTCGTCGCTTTAGGCACGGGCTTTTCAGTCGCCGTGTGTTTGATAGCGGTCGCGTTTGTCGAGCCGGGCGGTTTCTGGCGCAAACTCTTAATCGGCTACGTTGCACCAAGCTCGGTGATCACCGGCTTTGCGATGTTGATCGCTTGGCGCGCGATCGGCGCCGCCACTTATTTCAAGATTATCATCGCTCTGACACTCATGACGGTACCGTCGTTCTACCGACTTTACTGGGACGCGAGTCTTGAAGCTTTGGCGCAGCAGCGCGTGGTCGCGATGAGTTTAGGCGCATCGACCTGGCTTTCGTTTCGGCGAATTGTTTTACCTCAGCTGATTCGCCCCGCGTGTTTTGTCGCAGGGCTTTCGTCGCTGTGGGCGTGGGGTGATTTCGCGCTGTCACGCGTGATCGCCGAGCGTGATGTCACGTTAGGACTCATGGTCCAAAGCTTAATGAGTTCTTACCGTTTCGAGATCGCGACTTTTCTCGTGTGGATCTTACTTTTTGGTGGAGCAGCCACATTCTTTATTTTCGAAGGAGCAGGCCGTGTCCTTGGTCAAAAATCTTCGCGCTGATTACGGCGACTTCAAAATCGAGATTCCCGAATGGGACATCCTCGACGAGGGCGTGACCGCGCTCTGGGGCCCGAGTGGTGCAGGCAAAACATCTGTCTTTCGCTTGCTTCTTGGCCTCGACGTCGCGGCGCCAGGATTCACCTGGGACTTTCGTGGAACTGATCTTGCGGAATTGCCAACACCCGCGCGCCGCCTCGGCGTGGTGTTTCAATCGCTCGAGTTATTTCCGCACATGAGTGCTCGCGAAAATATTCTATTTGCGGCCCAAGCCCGCGGCATCGCGCACTCCGAGGCCGACGCACATCTGCATTCGTTAGTGATGACGCTCGGCTTGTCAGCGGCCCTCGAGCGACGCGCATCGATTTTGTCGGGCGGCGAGCGCCAGCGTGTAGCTCTCGCCCGAGCACTGATCGGCAAACCAAGGCTACTATTCTTAGATGAACCGTTCTCAGCCCTCGACGCTGACCTGCGCGCCGAAGCCCGCAACCTCGTCCGCACCGCCATCGCGTCCGAGAAAATCCCGACGGTCCTAATCACCCACGACCGCACCGACTTAGATGCATTAGCAACAAAGGTGACAGAGATCCGCGGCGGCCGGATTTAGTTTGTTCTTTTCACGAGTTCTAATCGTTTAAGGTCTTATGCTTTTATCAACGATGCTTTTGACCAGTGCTAAAACTCGCAGCACCCCAACAACGAAATTTAACCGATCTAAATTAACCGTTGTCAGACGGGCGGCTAGGAATCACGCAAAGAATTGTGGTACCGACATTTAGGACGGAAGATATTTCTATTCGACCACTCCAATCTTCGATGCAATTTTTGGCGTATCGAAGACCAAGCCCATTACCATTGAGTTTTCCGAATGTAGATCCCTCAACAAAAAGCTTCGGTACTAGTTCTTCAGGTATACCCTTGCCGGGATCTGATACGGAAAATCTTAGATGATCGTTCTGGCATTCGAGCAAGAGTTCAATTTCCCCTTGTTCAGTGGCCTCGATAGCGTTTTCGATGAGAATAGCGACCACTCTTTGAAATGCAGTGGTATCGATGAAAACATGTG
>JAYTHQ010000328.1:0-3006 GCA_043732445.1 Bdellovibrionales bacterium
ACTTTCAGCGGAATTCGACCGTCTTGCGGTAAGCGCTTCTCGGCGATATTGAGATTACCCATGACTTTAATCCGCGAGGTGATCGCGTTCTGAAGCTTCTTGGGTGGTTTAAAAATATCAAAAAGAACGCCGTCGATTCGGTAGCGAACGACCATGTCTTTTTCGTAGGGTTCGACGTGAATGTCTGAGGCTTTTTCTTTCACCGCTCTAAACAGCAAAGTATTCACGAGCTTAATAACCGGCGCATCGTCTTCGCCCGCATCGAGAAGATCGATAATCGGCTCGTCGAGATCGTAATCTTCTTCTTCGATTTCATCTAAACCTTTGAGGGCCGATGTCGATTTTTCGTAAACGCGGTTGACGGCTTCGATCAACCGATTCTTCGTGGTCATGACCGGCACGACGCGCTTTTTGAACAGCACGCGTAAGTCATCGAGGATGCGTGTGTTGAGCGGGTTGGTGACGAGAACGGTCAGTTTGTTCGCGTCTTCGCGGAACGGAAGGACTTCGTGTTTTTTGGCAAAGTTAATTGGAATGTTGGCGATTAAGTCCGAGTTAATCTCGGAAACGGGGATGTCCTTGATGTAGGCGATGCCCATGCGCACACAGAGTTCTGCCACGAGCTCATCGGCGGTCGAGCCTTCCTTCGTTTGAAGGACCTCTCGCAGAGTTCCGCCCTCGACATTCAAACCCATGAGGCTCGAGAGCTGATCTTCGTTGATGCTGGTGTTCTTTAGAAGAACGTTATCGACTGCCTGAACTGCCATTCGTCAAGTGCCTTACTGTCTGCGCTTCACTCTTGAAGAGTTTGGAGCGCCAACCGATTGCGGTTTGCGATTCGTTTTCGAGCGGATCGGTTCTTCTAAATTGCCCGTCTCATCGGCTTTAGCCGAACGAGGAAGGTTGTCGACTTTTTTACCATAAGGATCACGGCCGCTAAAGTTTTGCTTGATCCAATCGATGCGTTCGTTGGTCTGACCGTTCAGAAGATTTTTTCCGTCGGTTTTTGTGCGAATAATTTTTGGAGTTAAAAATACGACAAGGTTGATTTTCTTCTTCTCGATCTTTGAACTCTTGAACAACCAACCTAAAATCGGGATATCGCCTAAGATCGGTACCTTTGTTTCGTCGGTCGAATCTTCGTCACGAATCAAGCCGCCAAGAACGGCCGTGTCTCCGTTATTGACAACAATGTTCGTTTTAATCGTTCGATCAGAAATCGTGGTGGTGTTATTCGCAAGAGATTGCGCGACTGAAGTCGACTTGGCCGCTTGCCTTACGCTCAGCTGCGAAATTTTAAGACGAACCGAATCGCTGTCGGGACGAATATACGGCGTCATCGTGAGCTTGATTGAGGCTTTCTCAAACTTTACACCCGTGGTGGTCCCAGCAGCCGTCGTCGATGTTTCAGGCGCGATCGGGATTTGGTCACCGACTTCAATCTCGGCTTCTTCGTTATCGAGCGCCAAAATTTTTGGGGTCGAGAGAATGTTGCTCTCGACGTTCGACTGAATAGCTTGGATGAAAGCCAACAGAGACGGAATATGGACGGCCGGTAAGCCTGGAGGGGTAAAGTCAAACCCATCGCCATTTCCAAAACTTAAGATCGTCCCGGCATCTGATGTTGGATTCACGATGCTGTTAAACGTTCCGGCGCGGGTGTAACCAATTCGCCCAATACCTTTTGAGCTGGGATCGAATTTGTAAACAGTCGGGTTCCAGTCGCGAACTTTCGAGGTATTCATTTCCATGATGATACCCTCGACGAAAACTTGATCGCGAGGAATATCGAGGCGAGCGAGAATCGATAAAACCGTTTCGTAATCTTGCTTACTAGCGACCGTCACGATGCTATTCGTATTTTTATCAAACGTAATTTTGACGTCGCCGCCAAAGACGGCTTGCGCCGCCAGGGGAGCGGCCAGGCGATTTGCGCCGCCAAATCCGCCAGGTGCAGACGGGGGCGCAGCCGCAGCTCCACCCGAAACTAAACCTGTGAGTGTCGCCGAGATTTTCTCGGCCTCGCCGTATTTCACGTAATAAACTTGAACGCCGCCCGCATCGGCCGGATCAAGCTTGAAATCGAGTTGCTTTACGAGATCGCGCACTTTTTGAATACCGGCTTTGTTGCCGACGACGATAATCGAATTCGTCCGGTCATCGCTTGCGACAAGCGAGAGCTCTTCTGGCGTGCCGCCGTTGGCCGTGCCGCCGCGCGAGCGGAAGCGCGGAACGCCTGCGCCAAAGGCCGGTGCTGCATTCGCGCCGCCACTTTTGGTTGGATCTTTGTTGATGATTTGGTTGATCAGATCAGCCAAATCTTTCGATTTCGAATAGCGAATTTGAATCACGTTCAGCTGTTCTTCAAAGCCCGGCTTATCGAGATCGTTAATGATCTTCATGATGCGCTCGATGTTGGCGCCGTAATCCGAGATAATGAGCGAGTTCGTCGGCTCGTAGGGTGTCATCTCGCCGTCTTTTGAGGGGAGGATCCGCAAGCGCTTGTTCACTTCTTCGGCCGAGATATGTTTTAAGTGAATGATTCGCGTGATCATCAAATCGGCGTTCGGGTAGTACTGCCCAGAGTACGTTTCGATCGAATCGCGCTGCGCATTTCGGGCGCTTTTCACTTTCAGAAATTTACCGCTCGGGACGACGGTGAAGCCGTTAATCGCGAGTGCTGACAAGAAAGCCTTATATGCTTCAGCGACCGAAATCTGCGTCGGCGCAATGATCGAGATCTTGCCGCGAACGCCGGGGTCGATGATAAAGTTCTTACCCGTAAGCTGAGAGATCGCCTTAATAACGTCGGTAATTTCGGCGTTTGGATAATCGAAGCTCTCGATGAGATCTGGATAATTTTCGTTCGTGATGTCTTCGATCTGCGCATTGGCCATATTGGCTTTTGCGCTTTTGCCTTTGGAACGACCCACGCGCGACCCGGCGCCACTGTAACTGCCGCCCGCACCGCCGCCATTTGGCTCGGCGCCGACGGCGCCCGCGCCT
>JAYTHQ010000329.1:0-9855 GCA_043732445.1 Bdellovibrionales bacterium
AAGCTCCGACCCTTCTGGGTTCGGCTGTTGGGGAGATCGGGTAGCCGCTCTCCCTTTTTTTTACCGTAAACCTTTTGGCACTAGAACTTTGCCAAGAAGCTCGAAAAGTCCGTGCGCTAAGAGGGCCATGATAGCGGCAGGCACAGCGCCCATCAGTATGAGATGGGTATCATTGATCGCAAGCCCGGAAACAATGATCGCACCGTAACCACCGGCGCCGATCAATGCGGCGAGAGTCGCCGTCCCGATTCCAATGACGGTCGATGTTCGAATACCTGCTAAAATATTTCGCGAAGCCAGTGGCAGGCGAACGCGCAACAGCGATTGCCACGCCGAGAGTTTGAGCGCGCGGGTCATTTCGATCAGTGACGGATCAATAGACTCAAGCCCGATAAAAGTATTCATGACGACCGGCAAAAGTCCGTAAAGACAAAGCGCGATTAAAGCTGATGTCGTGCCGATACCGAATAATGGAACTAAAAAGCAGAGGAGCGCTAAAGACGGAACCGTCTGGATGGTGCCGCTCAAAAGCAAAATCGCTTGTCCCATCAATTTGTGTCGAGTAGCCAAAACTCCCAGCGGTATTCCGATCAAAATCGAAAACAGCAAAGCTATAAAAACGAGGAACAAATGTTCCTTCGTTCGCATCAGGAGAATCTGCGTGGTGTTTTTGAATCGCGACGTGACTGGCGCCGGATTGCCCCGATAATGGTTGATGGCTTCTTGAAATGTTTGGTGATCAAGATCAACCGCCGCATTCATTTTACGCATGGCGGGCTCATCTATCGACGATTCTAGCGATCGGAGCGATGTCCAGAGCTGCGGCCTTTGTTCGACGAAACTTTGCCGGGCCAGGATGACGGCCTGGTAATTTGGAAAGTAGTGAAGATCGTCTTCAAGAACGACCAGGCCCAGTTTGTCGATTTTTGCGTCTGTCGAATAAACATCAACGACGTCGACGCTGCCGGTTTCAATCGCTTGATAGGCAAGGCTGTGTTCCATCGACTGCGGGATCTCGGGAAAGTGGAATTTGTATTTTTCAGAGAGTGCTCGGTAGCCATCGGCACGTGACATGAACTCATGACTAAAGCCGGTGCGCGCGTCGGCGCCTGCGCGCGCGAGATCACTCATTGTTTTGAGCGAGTGTTTCTTCGCGTACCCGGGCGAGACCGCGAGCGCATAAGTATTGTTGAAACCTAGTGGTTTGCTCATGACAAGGTGAAGCGGCTCGAGCGCTTTCTGAATCTCATCGAAAGCGGTTAGTTCCGGACGCTTCAGAATCGCCTCCGAGATCGTGCCGGTGTATTCGGTGTAAAGATCCACCTCGCCACTTTTGAGCGCCTCAAACAAAACACCTGTTTGACCAAGACCAAACTTCCGCGTGACTTGAACATTCGGCTGCGCCTCGAGAACCTGCGCCGTGAGCTCACCGAGTAAATACCCCTCGGTAAATGCCTTCGACCCAACAACCACGCCGTCGGCCGCAACAGCATTAAGGCCAAGAGTTAAAGTGAAAGCAAAACCGACAATGAAATGGGCTAACCGATCTTTATTCATTGCTCGTCCCAGCTGCGTTGCGCTCGGATAAACTTCGTAACAAATGGATCGCTGGGTTTTTCGAGAAGGTCTTCGAACGGACCTGTCTGAACGACGTGACCATCACGAAGGAGTGTCAGTTCGTGTCCGAAGAAGCGGGCTTCGTCGATGTCATGGGTGACCATCAGAACTGTTTTTCCGAGCGCGTTGAAGATCCGTTTTAATTCGTTTTGCACGTCGTTTCGAATGATAGGGTCGAGCGCGCCGAGTGGTTCATCGAGAATCAAAAGTGCCGGGTCAAGAAAGGCTGCGCGCATGAGCGAAACACGCTGGCGTTGGCCGCCGCTCAGCGCTTTTGGGAAACGGTCGAGCAAGGCGGGCTCAAGTGTCGTCAGAGACTGAAGTTCGGCCAGCCGATGGGTGATTTTTTCTCGGCTCCAGCCGAGCGTTTCGGCAACCAGCGAAACGTTGTCGCGCGCCGAGAGGTGCGGGAATAATCCGCCATCTTGCGGTACGTAGCCAATGTTACCGTTGATCGTGATCGTACCGGCATCAGGTTTTAAGACCCCGATCAGGAGCCGAATCAAAGTCGACTTGCCTGATCCGCTTGAGCCTAGAAGGACATGAGTGTGACGAGAAGGAATCGTGAGGCTGACATCGTCAAGCGCCTTTTTCGAATCAAAACTTTTTGAAACGTGCTCGATCTTCAGGGCTATCACTTTGTTGATTTACCAATCTATCGGGAAATAGTCCTTCAAGAATTTTCCGGACCAATGTTTTCCCGAAAGAATTCCGTCGAAGAACGGATCACAGACTCTTGCGGCTCCGTCTACGATATCAAGAGGCGGCTGAAAGTCATGCGTCTCTTGTTTTGCCTGCGACATCTGGGCCGGATCTTCGTCGGTCACCCAACCGGTGTCGACGGCGTTCATGTAGATTCCATCTTTTTCTAAATCACTTGCTGAGGTATGGACCAGCATGTTGAGTGCGGCTTTCGCCATATTGGTGTGCGGATGGCGGTCTTGCTTTTTGAAGCGATAGAATTTTCCTTCCATCGCGGTCACGTTCACGATGTGCTTTTGGCCAGTGTAATCCCGCCGCATTAAGGGTGTTAGGCGCGAGCAAAGAACAAACGGCGCGATCGCGTTCACCAGCTGGACCTCGAGAAGTTCGGGCGTTGGCACGTCGGCCAGTTTCAAGCGCCAGCTATTGGTGGTCCGAAGGTCAACTTGCTGAAGATCGACATCGAGTTGTCCTTCGGGAAACACCTCGGCGGCTTGAAGAGAGTTATCATAGGAATAAGGAATTTGGCTGAGCTCGGCGCTCGCGCGAAGGCCGATTCCGGGGCCTGCACCATGCCATGCGACCGGCAAAGTTAAATCATTCGCCGCGCCCGACAAGCAGAGAGACTGGAGCTGGGCGTTACAGCGAACATGCGAGCGCAAAATAAATTGCGCTTTCTCGGGCAATTCACCGTTGGGCTTTCGTTCGTTTGGCATCATGTGGGCGTAAAACCCTGGCGGTCGCCGAACAGTTTGCGCGGCATTGTTGATCAAGATATCGAGTCGGTCGTAAGTCTGCTCAATGTAGCGGGCGAAAATTTCGACGCTTGGCGTGTGGCGAAGATCGAGGCCGTGAATTTCGAGCCGGTCTTTCCACTGTTCATAATCATCTTCTTTTGAAAATCGTAAGGCAGAGTCGGCTGGAAATCGCGTCGTCGCGATTACGCGCGCGCCAGCTCTGAGCATCATCAACGTGATGTGATAACCGATTTTTAGCCGCGAGCCCGTGATCAGAGCGACGCGGCCATCGAGGCGTGCCAGCTGAAAACGTTTTTGATAATTCAGATCCGCGCACGGCTGGCACATTGAATCGTAGAAATGATGGAGCTTCGTGAACTCAGCTTTGCACACGTAGCAGTTCCGCGGCTTCTGCGTTTCGCGATCTTGTGATCCAGAATCAGGGCGTGACGCGAGATCCTCTCTGTCCATCGCGAGTCGTTGTCCATCGAGGGCTCTTGTTGGTGAAATCTGTTTTGGTGCAACGAACACGGCGTTTGTTCGCGCATCGCGAATCCCGGTGAGTGCTCGGACTTTGCGGTCGGCCTTCGCGATTTTTCCGCGCTTGGCGCGGTCGATGTCTTTGTTTCGTTTGTTGATCTCATCCTTCGAAGGACGTGACAGACGCCCGGCCGCCGCGACTAGCTTCACCCGGTGATCTTCACTCAAATCCGCAAACAACTCGTTGTTCGCCAATAGCGATTCGAGTGTCGCAATCGTCGCTTGAACTTGCTCAGCGGTCAGTGGTGTCGATGACTCCGTAGATTTCACCCCCTACGCTTCGCATTTTGTACGCGCAGAGTCAATTTTCGAAGCTCGAAGGTAGGGCCTATCCATCCGGATGGCTAAAACTACTTCACCAAGCGAATGAAGAATTGGCGGCCCTTGATCTTGCCGACTTTGAGTTTGTCGACGACCGCGGCTGCACGACCGAGGGTTACGCCGACGTAAGCAAATCGGTCAAAGATTTCGATTTTGCCAATGTCAGCACCACTTAAGGCCGCTGTTTCTCCGGTCAAGGCGCCTAAGATATCGCCCGGGCGGACTTTGTCTTTTCGACCGCCAGAAATGTACAGCGTCGCCATTTTCGCATCGAGCGAAACAAAGGGCATTTTGCTTCGGTCTGGAAAGGCAGAGCCCAGATCGCCCACTTCAATTTTTAAATCGGCCTCGCGACCGAACTCGATCACGCGCTGATGCTCGCGCGAAGTCGCGAGTGTTACCGCAATGCCTGATTTTCCTGCGCGCCCAGTGCGGCCGATACGGTGAATGTAATCTTCGAGATGAAGGCTCAAGTCGTAGTTCACAACGAGATCGAGCGCGGCCACGTCGAGCCCGCGAGCGGCCACGTCAGTCGCGACGAGTACGCGCAAACTCTCGTTTCGAAACATGGCCATTACTTTGTTGCGATCTTCTTGTTCAAGATCGCCGTGAAGAGCGCCGGCGCTGACCCCATGTTTGATTAAAATTTCGGTGAGATTTGCGATCGTCACTTTCAGATTACAAAAGATGATCGCGCTTTTTGGCTGGAACTGATGTAGCACGCGCAAAAGATCGGCGGGCTTCTCAACGTTATTTGAATCAAAAACCAGTTGTTGAATCGAGGGTTTTACAGAGTCATCGTCTTTTACGGTGATGCGAACTGGGTCGCGTTGGTAGCGCGCGCTCATGTGCTCAACGGATTCGGGAAAAGTTGCCGAGAAAAAAACTGTCTGCCGAGTCGGTGGAACTTGATCGAGAATCCTCGTCATCTCCTCTTCAAAACCCATGTCGAGCATGCGGTCGGCCTCGTCGAGAACGAGGGTCCGCACAAATTCAAGCGAGAGACTACCGCGCTCGAGATGATCAAGGACCCGGCCAGGAGTCCCGACGACGACGTGCACGCCCGACTGAAGAGAGTCGCGCTGCGGCCGGCCCGGTTGACCTCCGCATAAAATCAATGTCTGAAACCCCGGCAGCTTTCGGCCAAGTTTGCGAACCTCGCGAGCGACTTGTTCGCATAATTCGCGAGTCGGGCACAAAATTAGTGCCTGCACATCGCGATGTTGAAGTTCAATTTTTTCGAGGATCGGTAACGAAAAAGCCGCCGTTTTTCCGCTTCCTGTTTTCGACTGACCAATGAGATCACGACCCTCCAAAAGTGGCGGCAGACTTTGCTCTTGCACCGGAGTGAGCTTTTCGTAGCCAAGCTCCTTCAACGTCTCTACTAATTCTTGTTTCATTATACGGCGCCTGATCCTGACTTAGAACCTAGCGTGTATCTCGTGATCCTTGCCGTCGTCTACAAGCTTAAACGTTTGCGCCGTGATTGGGCCTGCGCCGACTTCGATGTCGAAGGCGTACGTCGAACCGCCGAAACGGTAACGAATCTTAAAGCGTTTCCAGTCGGGTGGTGTGCGCGGGTTCAAAGTGGCGTCGTTACCGCTCACGGTGAAGCCCAAGATCGATTCAACCCCTGCGCGGTACATCCAACCCGAAGATCCGGTGTACCAGCTCCACCCGCCGCGACCGACGTGCGGCGCCTGCGAGTAAACATCGCCCGCGAGAACGTAAGGTTCGATTTTGTAGCGATTCATCGATGGAACGTCTTTAGAATGATGAATCGGATTCAAGTACGAGAACAGATCGTAAGTTCGCTGACGGTCGCCGAGTAAAGACGCCGCCATCACAACCCACGAAGCTGCATGCGTATATTGACCGCCGTTTTCACGAACACCCGGCAAATAACCTTTTATGTAGCCAGGGTCGAGCGGCGTTTTGTCGAACGGAGGCGCAAACAACTCGATGATCTCGGATTCCGGTTTTACGAGGCGCGCGAAGACGGCATCCATGGCTTGCCTTGCGCGATCCTTCGAAGCCGCGCCCGAGATTACGGCCCACGACTGCGAGAGTGAATCAATTTGGCATTCATCGCCCGTCGCGGTGCCGAGGGGCGTGCCGTCGTCGAAGAATGCACGGCGGTACCAGGCTCCGTCCCACCCGTGGTGTTCGAGGGCCACGGCGAGTTTTTTGGCGTGAAGACGCCACGCCTGGCTCCGATCGGGTTCAAGCTCATCTTCAGCAATCGGCGCGAAGTCCTCAAGGCAAACGTGCAAGAACCAGCCAAGCCAAACGCTTTCGCCTTTCCCGCCTAAGCCGACGTGGTTCATGCCGTCGTTCCAATCGCCGGCACCCATGAGCGGTAAATCGTGGATTCCGACGCGAAGGCTTCGGTCAATCGCTCTCGCACAGTGTTCATAAATCGAAGCTTCGGTGTGAGAAACGGTGGGCGTGTAATAAGAGTCTTCTTGATCTTGACGAAGCAGTGGTCCTTCAAGAAACGTCACGTTCTCTCGCAAGATTGAAACGTCTTTAGTCACTCGCAAGTACTGCGCGACTACGTACGGGAGCCAAAGTAAGTCGTCGGAGAAATGTGTGCGCACGCCGCGTCCGAAGGGCGGGTGCCACCAATGTTGAACGTCGCCTTCGGCGAACTGCCGTGAAGCTGCGCGTACGATTTGTTCGCGTGCCATTTGCGGAGCGCTCATCATCAGCGCCATCACATCTTGCAATTGATCTCTGAAACCAAATGCGCCGCCGGCTTGATAAAATGCGGCGCGCGCCCAAATCCGGCAAACAACTGTTTGATAGAGATACCAACGATTGATCACGAGATCGAACGAACGATCAGGAGTTTCAACCTGAAGCTTGCCCAGAATTTCTGTCCACTGGTCGCGGACGACGTCGAGTGTGCGCGTGAGATCAGCTGCTCGTACTTTCACTAAAAGTTTGCGTGCAAGTTCGCGATTTGCGACTTGGCCGATGGCGAAGGTGACTTCGACTTTTCCGCCAGGCGGGATCTCAATGATTGTTTGCAGAGCGGCGCAGGGGTCAAGACCGGCGCCGACTCGTTTGCTCAGGCCATCTTCTTTTAAAAGGGCTGTCGGCGAATTTAAACTCTGGTTGCGGCCAATAAATTCTGTTCGATCGCACGTATACGACGTCATCGAGCCAAGAAGAGCGCTAAAGGCGATTTTCGTTCCGTGTTCGTTGTTGCGCGGGTTCCAAGCAAAAAGGGCACGAGATTCCGGATCGAAATCAGTGATGCACGTCGGTGCCATTGTTGCCCGAGAAAATCCTAAAACCCATTCTGAAAAATTTGAAACGGCAAGCTTTCGCGTGGAGCCCGATTTATTTTCCAGCACGAGACGTGAAATTTTCACGGGCTCGTCGGTCAAAACAAATTGCGTCAGCTCACTCTGTATTCCATAAGCAAGCGTACGGAATCGTGAATAGCCCTGCCCGTGATGCGCAACATAAGTCGCTTTTGGTAAACGAATTGGCGACGCCGTTGGGCTCCAGGTCGCGCCCGAATCGCGATCGACTAGAAAGATCGCCTCACCGCAAGGATCGGTGACCGGATCGTTTGACCAAGGTGTTAATTGATTTTCTCGACTATTCAACGACCAGGTGTAACCCGCGCCGCTCTCTGAAACCTGAAAACCAAACGACGGGTTTGCGATGACGTTGATCCAAGGAGCCGGCGTCGTCTCGCCGGCCATAAGTGTTACGATGTATTCAGAGCCATCGGCAGAGAAGCCGCCACGACCGTTAAAGAGTTGAACCTTCGGTGCCTCGAGCGTTTTGGTCGACTCGCGAGAATTATTGCGTGGCTTCAGCGGAGCGACCGACCGCATTCGCGTTCGGTTTAATTGATCGGATAGGCTCCCGAGTCGCGATGAGAGCGTCGCGCGTGCTTCGGAGGCGAGAAGAACGTGGTCTTCGCGCGAAAGCAGATCACCGCGAAGAACAAATACTTTTCCGCTGGTGACGCCGATCCCTGAGGGGGAATGGATCGAACGCGCCATTTCTTCGAGCGTATGTTGAAGTTCTTGCGCATAAGAATTCGCCTTCTCGTTCAAGATGACGAGATCGGAAATAAAGCGTTTTGTGCCAAGATAAACTTGAGCTTTCAAAAGCTGACGGATCAAATTGCGATCTTCGATATCGTCGATTCGAACCAAGATGATCGGGTGATCGCCAGAGATTCCGTGCGCCCAAAGCCCCGTGACATCTTTGACGTTCTGTTTCAGTAAATCAGGCGACGGACGAAGCGATTGATCGGAATAAATGAGACGTGTTGTTAAACGCTGAAAAAGATGCGCCTCGTCGGGTTCAATACCGAGGTGATAAAGTTTCACTTGCGCTTGCGTCCATGCGAGGTCGCTGACGCGCTCAAAAACCGCCGGATCGTTGTACTTCTCGGCCATCATCTCAATGTCGGATCTAGATTCCGCAACGCCGGTCGCAAATGTCAGATGCGACGTCATGCCGGGATCAAGGCGAACGCGGGTTCGAAGGGATACGATCGGATCTAAAACCGGGCCGACGGTTCCGCTGAGTTTTGGATTGTCAAAAACGGCAATCGGATTTCGAGGCGTGCGCCCGCGGCCGACAAAGAGATTCCGGTCAGTTTCAAACTGAATTTTCCCATGCGCGTACTTGTCTGTTTTCAAGACGTGCATCAGCCATTGGCGCTTATCCTTGTTCGACCGCGGGCGCCGGCTGGCAATCAGCGCCGAGAGTTCAGATTTAAATTCAGTTTCGATAAACAGATTAGAGAATGCCGGGTGAGCTACGTCGGCATTGTGGGTGTTTAAAACGACTTCGGCGTAGGACGTCACTTCTAGTTCACGGGGCATCGAGCTCGTGTTTGTTAAACTGAGACGTCGAACTTCGGCATTTTCTTCGCTCGAGATGAAAATCTCAAGCTCACTCCGAATACCCTCGTCTTCGCGCAGGATTTTCGCGCGGTCTTCAGCAAACGAAACCTCGTAATGATCTGCAGACGCTAAAACTGGCTGATAGCCCGCTGACCAGACCTTACTTGTTTCGAGATCTTTCAGATATATAAACTGCCCGTAGTGGTCGCGCGTGACGTCTTCGCGCCAACGCGTAACCGCTAATTCTTTGGAGCGACTAAAGCCTGCGCCCGCCGAACTCAACATCACGGTATATTCGCCGTTCGACAAAAGCTGGGTGGTCGGAACAGGTCGATCCACGGTGTGGTAACGGCGCGCGACGTGCTCAATCTGTTCTTTTACGACTTCAACCCGAATCGGCTCTTTCGCTTCTGACAGCGTGCCGACAGTTTTTGGAGTTCGCTCCTGCAACAAAAGTTCGGTGGCCTGCACCGAAGGATCAGAATGGAATCTGCGAATCATCGAGGAGTTTTTAAAAATATTCGCGAGCGCGACCAGTCCCATGCCTTGGTGATGAGCCATGTAAGCTTTGACAACGGCACTCGTGCGCCCCTCTGGCAAGCGGCTCGGGGTATAGTCGAC
The DNA here is from genome assembly GCA_043732445.1 of Bdellovibrionales bacterium. Lineage (GTDB taxonomy): Bacteria > Bdellovibrionota > Bdellovibrionia > Bdellovibrionales > JAMPXM01 > CAJYOV01. The sequence goes on from JAYTHQ010000329.1 coordinate 9,419, forward strand.
GGCTTCGTAAAATCCGTACGGACCGGCAGCTCCTTGCGCCGCGAGCTTCTCGAGATTTTCAGCAGCAAGCGTCGGTTCGTACATCGAGGCCAACAGCGTCGCGTAAGGTGCGATGACCAGATCGTTTCCGAGTCCGCGCTTTAGGCCCAAAGACGGAAGACCGAAGTTTGAGTATTGATACGTCAGTTGAAAATCGCGTTTGTTATAGGCGGATTCGGAGATTCCCCACGGAACCCCTTTCTCGCCGCCGTACTCGATTTGCCTCTGAACTATGCGGCGACACGTTTCATCAAGTAACGATCCTTCGGGATTTCGCATGACGATCGAAGGCATCAAGTACTCAAACATGGAGCCCGACCACGAAACGAGTGCAGATCCGCTGCCGGATTTAACAAGCGAGCGACCGAGACTGAACCAATGAGAAACCGGAATATCGC
>JAYTHQ010000330.1:0-2965 GCA_043732445.1 Bdellovibrionales bacterium
GAATACTTTTTTAAACTCTCAACCGCCCGCGCGTCGCCCGAATACACAGTTTCGAACCGCACGGCCTGGCCGGCCAACGCTTCTAGTTTACCTAAGTTAAAGCGCTCGGTTTCGTCTCGGCGAGGAAAGAGACGCGTCCCTTGAAAATCAGCGGAAGGAGGTGTCACCTTAGAGTCGAGGTACGCGATCACTTCCGGCGAGACTCGGCCCTCTCGAATATCCGCGAGGATTTTCATGTAATCGTCGTCAAGGCAGCGCGTTTGAGTGCGGAGATAATGAGTTTCAAAACCCGACCACTCCCAGACCGGATCTAAAAATCCCCACCCGCGCTTCGTACCGCTTCCGCGCTCAATCGGTGGCAGCTGGGCAAAGTCACCAACCGCTACGACGCGCAGCCCGCCCCACGGCAAATCGCTGCTTCGTGCACGCCGACAGATCACTTCGGCCGCCCGAAGCGTCGGGCCCGACAGCATCGAAACTTCATCGACGATGAAACCTTTAATTTTTTTGAGGCGGCTGACGACTTTACCATTTTTCGACGCCTTCTCGATGGTGGCCTCGACACCGCCTTCAAGAATGCCTAAACCAAAAAAGCTATGGAACGTGCGCCCACCGATTAAGACGGCGGCGACACCCGTGCTCGCGAGAACCGGAAACTCTCTCGTATTTTGCGAGCGAAGAAAATGTCGAATGAGAAAGCTCTTTCCACTACCGGCGCCGCCGGTCAGAAAAATATTAGCTTTTCCGCGCAGAGCCGCGTCAGCCTTGGCCTGGCACGGCGTGAGTTCAACGTTCAAAGCACTCAAGATCGAGGGATATGGCATGGGCGGACGTTATCGCCGGCGGGCGCGACTTGCAACGCCTCGCAAAATAGTCTTTGATGAGAGCCCGCGTGGGCCGGTCGAGTTTTAGCGCGGCGCAAGCTAAAGGGAGTGGACCTATGGAAAACGTCGCGTTTAAATCGCTCACGAAAAATCCTGATTTCCCCGACGTCGCGGATGTCTCACCCGATGAGCTCGCGAACTTGACCGACAAGGTCGCCGTGATCGACGTGCGTGAGCCGTCTGAATACACGGGCGAGCTCGGCCACATTCGCGGCTCGTTGCTGCTGTCTCTCGGGACGTTACCTGATCAGATCGGGACTCTGCCGAAAGATAAGCCGCTCGTTTTTGTCTGCCGGAGCGGCGGGCGTTCGGCGCGCGCAACCGCATTTGCGCTCAGCCACGGTTTAAATCATGTCTATAATATGAGGGGCGGAATGCTTCTCTGGAATTCGCTCGGCCTGGCCGTCGAGCGCGAGTAGGTCGTCATGTCACAAAAAGTTTTCGTCAATCGCACGTTGAATATGCGAAAAATTAAATACATCGGTTTCGATATGGATCACACGCTGGTGCGATACCACACGCAAGAGTTCGAGAAGCTCGCGCACGAGATCATGAAAAAAGCTCTTGTCGAAAAACGTGGCTACCCGGCTTCGGTTCTGAACTTGCCGTTTCAATACGACCTCGCGATTCGCGGGCTCGTGATCGATCGCAAAAAAGGCAACTTGCTGAAAGTGAGTCGCCACGGTGCAATTCGCGCCTCTCTTCACGGCACTCGCCCGATCGACTTCATCACGCAGCAGAAACTTTACAAGTCGATCTATATCGATCTGTCAGATACGCACCTCTACACGCCGATCGACACCGCGTTTTCAATTTCTGTTGCGACCCTCTTTGCCCAGCTCGTCGACATCAAAGACGGCGAGGGAAAAGAGACGATGCCCGATTACGATACGATCGCCGTCGACGTCATCGCGACGCTCGACGTTGCCCACAGCGACGGATCAATCAAAGGCACGGTCGCCCGTGAGCTCGATAAATATATTGTTCGTGATCCCGACGTGGTGGCGGGGCTAGAGCGCTACCGGAAACACGATAAAAAAGTTTTTGTCGTGACGAATTCAGATTTTGGCTATTCAAAGCTGCTTCTCGACCACGCGATTAATCCGTTTTTGAAGAACTACAAAAGCTGGGAAGATCTTTTTGAGATCGTCGTGACCTACGCGCAAAAGCCGCGCTTTTTTTACGATAATCTTCGTTTTTTAAAAGTCGACCCGACCAACGGCACGATGACCAACTACGACGGACCGATTAAGCACGGAGTCTTCCAAGGCGGTGGTGCCAACAAATTTGCACGCGATCTCGGTATGGAGGGCGATGACATTCTTTATATCGGTGATCACATTTACGGCGATATTTTACGTTTGAAAAAAGACTGTAATTGGAGAACCGCGCTCGTCGTTGAAGAACTAGGCGAAGAGATCGAGGCCTATCAAAAGGCGCAGCCGTTTTCGGTTGAAATTCGAACTCTCATGGACCGCAAAGAACCGCTTGAGCGCGAACTCGTCGACATTATTTCCGAGAAAGTCGAAACCGGCCGTGAGGCCGATGAAAAAAAACTTCATGATTTACAAAATCAGATCACCGAGCTCGATAAGCAAATCAGTCAGCTGATAAAGAAGCAGCAAGCGAACTTCAATCCGCACTGGGGCGAAGTCATGCGCGCAGGTAACGAAGAGAGTTACTTTGCAAACCAAGTCGACCGATTCGCTTGTATCTATATGGCCAAGCTGAGTGACCTCTTTGAAGTCTCGCCTCGGACGTATTTCCGGGCCGCCCGCCGCCCGCTCGCTCACGAACTCGTGCTCGATTTAGGCTAACGTTTGCGCTTTTGGCTGAATAAGGTTTCTAGCGCGTGATTCCGCCGCGGCCGCCGTGCGGATTCATTCGAATCGCGTTATTCGTCGCTGCATTGCCTTTGTCTTGCCCCGGGAACGAGACCATCAGCAGGTAATCTTCGCCTTGGGTTGGCTGATCCATGATCGCAACCCAACGTTTCTGATTATCGGGCTTCGCCTTCGCATTTTCTTTCGCATTGTGATCTTTCGCGATCAGTGCTTTGTAAAACGGCCGTGCGCCCAGCA
>JAYTHQ010000331.1:0-2941 GCA_043732445.1 Bdellovibrionales bacterium
ATGACTTTTCAGCGCCTGAATCTAGGATTTCGATGGCTCTTTTGATTTCGTGAACAGTCCTTCGTGACCAAATTTTGCGGTGCTCGCCTGCGACTTGCCTGCGATAAGTTCGCGTCATAAGGTTTTCAGCTATGGCGAGAATTGAAGCAAAAAAGCGACGTATTGGTCCGTTGGACTGCCTTGAGATCTTAGGCGACCCCCAGTCACCAACGATCGTGCTTTTTCACGGCTACGGCGCGGACATGAATGATCTTGCGCCCCTCGCCGGAGCGATCCAGGCGCCAAAAAATTCAAACTGGTATTTTCCCAACGGTCATATTTCGATCCCCATTGGTCCCCATTCCGAAGGACGGGCGTGGTTCCCGATCCCGCTGGCTGAAATTGAGCTGGGTTCGGCACTGGATCTCAGCGAAGTCGTTCCGCCGGGACTCAAGCGTGCTCGCGAAAATGCTCGTGCGTTTCTGGAAAAGCTGGCGGTCCCGCCGCTAAAATTAGTTTTGGGCGGCTTCAGTCAGGGCGCCATGCTGGCAACGGAAGTCGTCATGCACATGGATCAGCCGCCTGCTGGCCTCGTCCTGTTGTCTGGTACGCTCGTGAATTCGAAAGAGTGGGAACAGCTGGCAAAGAAAAAAGCCGGCTTACGTTTCTTTCAGGCGCACGGGTCAAGAGATCAGATCTTATCTTTCGCGCACGCGCAAAAACTTGAGCAACTCTTGAAGCGAGCCGGTTGGCGAGGGCAGCTGCAACGTTTCGAAGGGGCGCACGAAATTCCTTCCGAAGTTCTCATTCAACTCGGCGGATTTCTTCGTCAGGTGTTCACGTGAATACGAACTTCAATCTCAAAAGCCAACCCGAGCTTGTCACATCAAGGGCATTTGTAGGCCGTCCCTGACGTTGAGGTGCCCATCGCGCCGGTCGCTTCCATCCGAACAAAATTTGCTCCTTTTCGTGCGGCATCTAGCTTCATGTCATCGATGGCTTGCTCGATCGAGCCCGCCACTGTTTTCACTGACCCTTGAACGCGACCGATCTCTTGGCAGTCGGCGGGCGGGTTCTCGCGAGCAATTTTCACGTTGCGGGCCGCTGGAATGAGTGCCTGATGCGAGCAAGCCGCAATTACGAGGGAGAAAGTGCCGAGCAGAACCAATTTAAATGCTTTCATGGAGACCTCTTTTGTAGAGGTTAGAATTATGGACGCGCACGGACATTGGCAAGTGCTGTCATCTCGCTTTAAGCTAATGCCATGACACGCGCGCAAAGGTTGCTCTCAACGATCATTCAGACGTACGTGCAGATTCGAACATCTGATGTCTCGACGCTGGCGGGGAGCCTCGCGTTCACGACAGCCGTTTCTCTCGTTCCACTCTTAGCGGTGAGCCTGAGCGTTTTCACCGCCTTTGGAGGAATGGAATCGCTCCTGAATAAAATCGAACCTTTCCTACTCCACAATCTGGTCGATGCGTCGGGCGCAGAGCTCAGTCGTTCGATTCGGCACATGATTGATCGGGTACATTCGGGCGCGCTCGGAGCGACGAGTGCCGTTGGCCTGATGTTCGCTTCGACCAAACTTTTTCACGACATGGAGAAAGCCGTTCACCGAGTTTGGGGAATCGCGAGCGATCGAAAAATGTGGCGACAGTTTATTATCTACTGGCTACTCATTTTCTTTGGCCCACTCTTTCTCGCGATCCTTTTGGGTATCTTGGGTTCAAAGGATCTCGGTCTGATTGGACCCACCCCGCGCGCCGTGATTCTTTTATTTTTTGAGTTCAGTGCGTTGTTAGGAATCTATAAATTTGTTCCATCGACCTACGTGAGTTGGCGGTCATCGCTTTTAAGTGCGCTGTGTGCGGTGATCGCGATCGGCGTCGTGCAGTCGTCATATTCGACGATCATGAAAACATTTTTAACAACTAACAAGATTTACGGAAGTCTCGCGAGTGTTCCGCTCTTCCTGATCTGGATCTTGATTCTTTGGTGGGTCTGCTTAACGGGAGTCGCATTCTGCGCCGTGCTCGAGCGTCGACGACAGGGCCGCGAATCTTTCATGCGAGAAGGCCGAAGCCTCCTCAACTAATTTACTGAACCTTTCCGAAAACATCGAGGACAAACGCATATTCGCGAGCGTACTCGCGCAACGCTTCGTAACGACCAGACGGCCCGCCGTGACCCGCCCCCATATGAATAAACTGGATCAGCAGGTTTTTATCGGTTTTCAGCTCGCGAAGTTTTGCGACCCATTTTGCGGGCTCCCAGTACGTCACGCGCGGATCGTTCAATCCTGAGGTCACTAAGAGATGCGGGTACTCACGCTTTTCAATATTGTCATAGGGCGAATACGATTTCATGTAGTGGTAGTAGTCGGGGTTTTGCGGGTTGCCCCACTCTTCGAACTCAATAGGTGTCAGTGGCAAAGTCGTATCGAGCATCGTGTTGAGAACGTCGACAAAGGGCACGTCGGCAACGGCAGCTTTGAAAAGTTTCGGCGCCATGTTCAGACTTGCGCCCACCAGCATGCCGCCCGCGCTCCCGCCAGAAATGACGATGTCGCCATCTCGCGTGAAGCCTTCTTTTGCGAGAAAGCGAGCGGCGTTGACGAAATCGTTGAACGTCGTTTTTTTGGTTAAAAACTTTGCGTTTTCGTACCAGGCACGGCCCATTTCGCTCCCGCCACGTATATGCGCAATCGCGTAGATAAAGCCGCGATCTAGAAGTGAAAGTCGAACGGTGCTGAAGGTGGCGGGCATCGACATGCCGTACGATCCGTAGCCGTAAAGATAGAGCGGGTGAGCGCCGTCTTTTTTAAAACCTTCTTTTTTGTAAACGAGCGAAATCGGAATTTTCGTTCCATCGTCGGCCGTCGCGAAAAGGTATTCAGATTTATACAGAGAGGGATCGTAGCCGCTCGGTATTTTTTGGGTCTTTTTCACGTCGCGGGTGC